>NZ_JBIUCZ010000021.1:0-59979 GCF_047975845.1 Sphingomonas mangrovi
TCAGCATCGCCGACTCCTCAGCCAGACCATGCCCCGTTCTACACCATCTCTGTCCCGCCAACCTCCACCATTGCCGCAAAGCCAACCTCGCGAAACACTACACTTGCGCAGGAGCACTAACCCTCTCGGTACCCTTCCCGGTCTTGCGGGCGTTGGGCCAGATCGGCGACGATCGCCGCATGCGCGCCGCGGCGCAGCGGGTTGGCGCGCATCACCAGCGCCGACGCGGCGAAGCACAGCGCCGGCACCAGCAGCATGACCCAGCGGATGCCGGCGATCGTCTCCGGCGTCTGCGCGACTTCGGGACGATAGCCGACCGCCTGATAGACGATGCCCATCAGCGCCGCGGCGAGGCCCAGCGCGACCTTCTGCGTCAGGGCGGAAACGCCGAACCCCAGCGCCTCGACCCGCCCGCCGGCGCGATGCTCGCCATACTCCACCGTGTCGGGCAGCATCGCCCAGAACACCAGGTTGAAGCCGACCAGCGCCGCCTGCATCACCACCAGGAAGACCTGCGCGGTCCAGGCGTCGTTGCCGCCCGCCGCGGCGAACACCGCCACCGCGATCGCTCCGACGGCCGTGGCGGCGAACCACAGCCCGCGCATGCCGGTGCGCGTGCCGACCGCCATCCACATCGGCACGAACAGCGCGCCGGCGAAGCCCATCATCGCCAGCGCCGCCGGCCCGCCCCCAGCATCGCCGACGACATAGTGGAACCAGTAGAGCACCGAGCGGGTGAGCGCGGTCGCGGCCATGCCGATTCCCGCCATCGCGAGGTTGAGCGTGACGAACGCCCGGTTGCGCGCCAGCACCCGCATCGCCGCGCCGATCGCCAGCGGCGGCCGCCCCGGTCCGGGCGCCGCGGGCGAGCCGCGCCCGACCACCAGCAGCAGCGCCGCTCCCACCGCGCCGAACAGCAGCGCCGCCGTCAGATAGCCGCGCGTTCCCGCCAGGCCGCCCGGCGACGCCGCCGCGATCCGCTCGGTGCCGAGCGCCACCACCAGCGCCGCGGCGGTCCCGAACAGCATCCGCAGGCCCGAGATCAGCGCGCGCTGGCCGCTGTCGCCGGTGATCCGCGCGGTCATCGCCGAATAGGGGATGTTGACGAAGGCATAGAGCGCCCGGAACAGCAGGTGCAGCGCCAGCACCGCCGCGACGAGCAGCGCCCCGTCCAGCGGCGGCGCGACGTAGAGCAGCACGAAGCCCAGCCCCAGCGGGATCGCGCCCATGCTCAGGAACCAGCGATAGTCGCGGCGCGACCGCTCCGCCTGGATGCCCACCAGCAGGTCGGCGACGCCGTCCCACACCGATCCGAGCAGCAGCACCAGCCCCGCCACCGCCGGCGACAGCCGCAGCGCGTCGGTGTAGAAGAACAGGAGGAAGAAGCTGAGGCTCTGCCAATAGAGGTTGCAGGCGAAATCGCCCGAGGCGAACAGCGCGATCCGCGGCAACGACGGGCCGGGCGTCGCCTGCGGCGGGGGTGCGGAAACGGGGGAGGACTGCATTCGCCCCATCACGCGCTGCCCGCGCGCCGCTGTCAACCGCGGCCCGCTGCCGGAACGCGGTGCGGCGCCAGCGCGTTCGATCGGCCAAAACAGGAGAGTCCCATGACCCACATCGCCGCCACCTCCCCGATCGAGCGCATCGCCCGCGTGCTGGTCGCGCATGCGCTGAGCCCTAACGGCCGCGGCGACGCCGAACCCGACGAGGTCGTCAGCGCCGAGGTCAAGGAACGGCTGCCCGACGAACTGCCCCGCGCCGCGGCGATCCTGCGCGCGCTGCGCGAGCCGAGCCGGGAGATGGTCGAGGCCGGCAACGCGATGACGGGTGCCGACGCGGCGGAGATCTGGGACGCGATGGTCCGCGCCGCGCTGGGGGAAACGCCGCGCGGGCCGGCCGCGGCGCCGCAGCCGATCGCATAGCTGCGTAGCCCAGGAGCTGCCCACCCCAGGAGCATAAACTGTTCCCCGGCGAAAGCCGGGGCCCAGTTGGGATAGCTGCTGGAGAGGCCGTCGACCCTCGCCAAGCGCCCCCAACTGGGCCCCGGCCGTCGCCGGGGAACGGCTCGGTGGCGCACAAGAAAGGGAAGCGTAGCTCCCCCTTCCCCTTGCCGGCCTTACTGTCCCTCGGGCTTGGCCATGTTCTCGTGCATGTTGGCCAGGACCGTGTCCGGGAGGATGTGGCTCACCGCCGCCTGCACCTTGTTCTTGGCCCCTGCGACGACGTGCGCCGAGCCGCTCTTCATCGCGTCCCAGCCGGTGCGCGCGACCATGCCGGCGTCGTCCTTGTCCTGCTTGCCGACGGGGGTGTCCATCATGTTGGCGCGCTTGAAGAATTCGGTGTCGGTCGGCCCCGGCATCAGCACGGTGATCGACAGGTTCGTCTCCTTCAGCTCGTTGCGCAGCGCATAGGCGAAGCTGTCGAGATAGGCCTTCGTACCGTTGTACACCGCCTGGTAGCTGCCGGGCATCAGCCCTGCGATCGAGCCGGTGATCAGCACCTGGCCCGCATCGCGCGCCTTCATCCGCTCGATCACCTTCTGCAGCAGATAGGTGGTGCCGGTGATGTTGGTGTCGACCACCCGCCGCCACGCCGCCACGTCCTGCTCGACGAAGGCGTGGCCGAGGCCACGGCCGGCGTTCGCCACCAGCACGTCGATCGGGCGATCGCCGATCGCGGCGAGCAGCTGGTCGTTGCCCTCGATCGTGGCGAGGTCGGCCTGCACCGCCTCCACCGCTACGCCGTCATCGCCGAATCCAGCGGCCGCGGCGTCGATCTGCGGCTCGTCGGCGACGACGATCAGGTCATAGCCCTCGCCCGCGGCGATCTTCGCGATCTCATAGCCGATGCCCGTCGAGGCGCCGGTGATCACTGCCAGTTTGTTTGCCATGTCGATTCCTCTCTTCTCAGGCGGCGGCCTTCGCCATGTCCGGCTTCAGCACCACCTTGGTGCATTCGTTCTGTTCGTTCTTGAACTTGGCATAGCCCTTGGGCGCATCCTCCAGGCTCATCCGGTCGGAGATGAGGAAGGTGGTATCGAGCTTGCCCTCAAGGATCGCTTCGAGCAGTGCCGGCAGATAGCGCTGGACGTGGGTCTGCCCGGTCTTGAGCGTCAGCCCCTTCTCCATCAGCGCGCCGAACGGGAACTTGTCGACGAACCCGCCATAGACGCCGGGCACCGACACGCGCCCGCCCTTGCGGCAGGCGATCACCGCCTGGCGCAGCGCATGCGGACGATCGGTGCCGAGGAAGGTCGACGCCTTGATCTGGTCGACGACGTTGTCGAGGTAGAGTCCGTGGCTCTCCAGCCCGACCGCGTCGATCACCGCATCCGGACCGATCCCGCCGGTCATCGTCATCAGCGCGTCGTAGACGTCGGTTTCCTCGAAGTTGAGCGTCTCCGCGCCCATCTGCCGGGCGAGTTCGAGCCGGTGCGGGAAATGATCGATCGCGATCACGCGATGCGCGCCCAGCACCTTGGCCGACTGGATCGCGAACAGCCCGACCGGGCCGCAGCCCCAGACGGCGACGGTGTCGCCCGGCTCGATGTCGCAATTCTCCGCCGCCATCCAGCCGGTCGGGAGGATGTCGGAGAGGAACAGCACCTTATCGTCCTCGATTCCGTCGGGGATCACGATCGGGCCGACGTCGGAGAAGGGCACGCGGACATATTCCGCCTGGCCGCCCGGATAGCCGCCGGTCATGTGGCTGTAGCCGAACAGCCCGGCGGCCGGCTGGCCCCACAGCTCGCGCGAGATGTCGGTGTTGTCGGCGGGGTTCGAGTTGTCGCACGCCGAATATTGCTGCTTGCCGCAGAAATAGCATTCGCCGCACGCGATGGTGAACGGCACGACGACGCGCTGGCCCTTCTTGAGCGTGGACTTGGGGCCGGTCT
Source organism: Sphingomonas mangrovi (assembly GCF_047975845.1). Classification (NCBI taxonomy): domain Bacteria; kingdom Pseudomonadati; phylum Pseudomonadota; class Alphaproteobacteria; order Sphingomonadales; family Sphingomonadaceae; genus Sphingomonas; species Sphingomonas mangrovi. The sequence continues at coordinate 3,896 of NZ_JBIUCZ010000021.1, forward strand.
CGACCACCTCGCCCATGAACTCGTGGCCCAGGATGTCGCCGGCCTTCATCGTCGGGATGTAGCCGTCGTAGAGGTGGAGGTCCGACCCGCAGATCGCGGTCGAGGTGATCTTGATGATCGCGTCGCGCGGGTTGAGGATCTCGGGATCGGGTACCGTATCCACGCGGACGTCGTGCTTGCCGTGCCAGGTGAGCGCTCGCATCGGGTATTCCTTCGCGAAAAGAGGGGGATCAGGCCTTGGGGGCGGGATTGGGCGGCGTGCTGGTCGCGATCTCGCCCGTCTCCAGGAACTGCTTGAGGCGGCGCAGGTCGCGACGCGCCTGGATCGCCGGCTCCTTCTGGGTCAGCTTGGCGACGACCTTGCCAACGAAGCCGCCCGGCGGATCATAGGCGATCGCCGCCGTCACCACCGTGCCGCGGCCCGGAGCGGCGTCGGCGAAGGAAACCCAGCCGCTGTTCCGCACGTCCGCATCCTCGCCCGACTTCCAGGCGATGCGCTCGCCCTCGACGTCTTCGGTGACGATCGCGTCCCACTCGTAGGTGGTCGTCGGCCCCTTCACCGTCCAATGGGAGCGGCTGCGGTCGATCACGTCGATCGACTCCACATTCTCCATCACCCCGACGAGGTTGGAGAAGTCGCGCCAGAAGGCGTAGACTTCGGCGCGCGGCTTGTTGATCGTGACGGCGACGCCGCTCACCGACGGCTCGCGGCCCGGCGTGTCGGCGCGCCGCGTGGCTGCGTCTTTCGCAAGGATGTCGGGCGCGTCGTCGCTTGCCTCATCGCTCATCGCATCGCTCCTTGTTGTTGAGTTTGCGGCGCTTTCGAACCGCTTGTGCTGCCAACCGATGGCTTGCGCAGCCGTTCCGCGCCGGCCGCGAAAAGTGTGCTGTTCGAAGATGCGCCGTGCGGCGCGTCGCGGCACCGGCCCGCTCCCCCACCCGGCCACCCAGCGCCAGCATCCTATGGGTGGTCGGGTGGGGGAGCGGGCCGGTGCCGCCTTCCCGAACAAGACACCGCGCGCTATGCGCCCGGCCATGTCGACCGCACCGCTCACGCTCTACAATTCGCTGACCCGCTCGCCGGAGCACTTCGCGCCGGTCGATCCCGCGCGGGGAGCGCGCGTCTATTCGTGCGGGCCCACGGTCTACAACTACGCCCATATCGGCAACCTGCGCGCGTACGTCTTCACCGACACGCTGGGGCGCGTGCTGCGATGGAAGGGCTATCCCCTCACCCACGTCATCAACATCACCGACGTCGGCCACCTGACCTCCGACGCCGACGCCGGCGACGACAAGATGGAAGCCGCCGCCCGCGCCCAGGCGCAGAGCATCTGGGACATCGCTGCGCACTATACCGCCGCGTTCAAACGCAACCTCGCCGACCTCAACATCGTCGATCCCACCCGCTGGTCGGTCGCGACCGACCACATCGCCGAGATGATCGCCTTCGCCGAAAAGATCGCGCCCGAGCATTGCTACGAACTCGACAGCGGCTTGTATTTCGACAGCCGGAGCGTGCCCAACTACGGCCGGCTGGCGGGCGGGCAGGACGACGCCGGCGAGGGCCGTATCGATCCGGTCGCGGGCAAGCGCCACCCGCAGGACTTCGCGATCTGGCGCAAGTCGCCGCCGGGCGAGCAGCGCCAGATGGAATGGGACTCCCCCTGGGGCAAGGGCGCGCCCGGCTGGCACCTCGAATGCTCGGTGATGAGCCTGAAGTATCTCGGGCCCGAGCCGTTCGACATCCACACCGGCGGCATCGACCATCGCGAGATCCACCACCCCAACGAGATCGCGCAGAACCAAGCCTATTGCGGCTGCACCGATGCCGAGCCGGATTTCACCGGCGCGCGCATTTGGATGCACAACAACTTCCTGGTCGAACGATCGGGCAAGATGTCGAAGTCCAAGGGCGGCTTCACCACGCTGCAGACGCTGATCGACGCCGGCGTCCACCCGCTCGCCTACCGCCTGATGTGCCTGTCGGCGCACTATCGCAGCGAGCTGGAGTTCTCGGGCGAGAACCTGCTCGCGGCGCTGACCCGGCTCAAGCGGCTGGTGATGACGGTGTCGGCGCTCAAGGCACGCGCCGGAGACGTGGAAGGTGGCGTGGACAAGGCCGCCGCGTACCTCGCGCGGCTGGACGAAGCGGTGGCGGACGATCTCGCCACCCCGCGTGCGCTGCCGGTGCTCGACGAATTGCTTGCGGACAAGAAGCTGTCGCCGGCCGACCGCCTCACGGCGCTGGCCGAGTTCGACGCGGTGCTCGGGCTGAACCTGCGGACGCTCGACCGCGCGGACCTGCGGGTGCGACCCGCCGCCGCGACGCTCACCGCCGAGGCGGTCGAGACGCGGCTCGCCGAGCGCAAGCAGGCGCGTGCCGACAAGGATTTCGCGCGATCGGACGCGATCCGCGATGCGCTGGCGGCGGATGGGATCGAGGTGATGGACGGCGATCCGCTCGGCTGGGACTGGAAGCCGGGGTTCTGAGGACGGGGTTGCCGGGCGTACGCTCCTGCGTGCGCCGCAGCGACACCCCCCCCCAATCAGTCCCTCTCCGTCACCCCAGCGGAAGCTGGGGTCTCCCAGCGGCTCCTGCCCCGCTCTTTCACGGGGAGATCCAGCTTGCGCTGGGATGACGAGCTGGGGCAGCCGGGCCTCCGCTTGCAATTCGTCACTTTATGCGGAGGGCTGAAGTCTTCTGCGGCTCCTAACCCCGCCGCCACCATCACGTGCAGGGTCGCCGCAGGACCACTGACGCACAAACTCGCTTGCGCCCGCTTACCCCTTTCGGGTAACCCACACCTATGACGACGCTAGCCGGTGCCAAGATTCGACGTTTCCGCGAAGAACGCGCGCTCACCCGCGCGGGGTTCGGGGCGTGGCACGATACGCCGGGCAGCACCGTTCAAGGCTGGGAGGAAGACGGCAAGCGTGCCAATGCCAAGGTGGTCAACCAGATCGCCGCGAACGGCATCGCGCATCACGCCGACTGGTTCATCCCGGCTCCCTCGCTGGAGAATGCCATGCTCGCGAACTGGGCTCCCGACAGCTGGAAACGGGCCGAGGCCCGCCAGATGCCCGACTATCCCGACGCCCACGCGCTCGACGCCGCCACCGCGCAGCTCGCGAGCTTCCCGCCCCTGGTGTTCGCGGGCGAGGCGCGCAACCTGACGGCCGAGCTGGCCGAGGTGGCCGCTGGCCGCGCCTTCCTGCTCCAGGGCGGCGACTGTGCGGAGAGTTTCGCCGAGCATAGCGCCAACAACATCCGCGACACCTTCCGCGTGCTGCTGCAGATGGCGGTGGTGCTGACCTTCGCGTCCAAGCTGCCGACGGTGAAGCTCGGTCGCATGGCCGGCCAGTTCGCCAAGCCGCGCTCGACCGCGATGGAGGCGCAGGACGGGGTCGAACTGCCGAGCTACCGCGGCGACATCGTCAACGACATCGCCTTCACGCCCGAATCGCGCATCCCCGATCCACAGCGGATGATCCGCGGCTATTCGCAGTCGGCGGCGACGCTCAACCTGCTGCGCGCCTTCGCGACCGGCGGCTATGCGAACCTGCACCAGGTGCATCGCTGGACCCACGACTTCATGGGCCGCGGGCCGCTCGCGGAGCGCTATGCCGACATAGCCGACCGCATCGGCGAGGCGCTGGACTTCATGTCCGCCTGCGGCATCGACGCCGACAGCGTGCCGCAGCTGAAGGCGACCAGCTTCTACACCAGCCACGAGGCGCTGCTGCTCCCGTACGAACAGGCGCTGACCCGGCAGGACTCGCTGACCGGCGACTGGTACGACACGTCCGCCCACTTCCTGTGGATCGGCGACCGCACCCGGTTCGAGGGCTCGGCGCACGTCGAATATCTGCGCGGCATCCGCAATCCGATCGGCATGAAGTGCGGGCCGAGCCTGGAGCCCGACGCGCTGCTGCGCCTTCTCGATGTGCTCAATCCGGGCCGCGTGCCGGGGCGGATGACGCTCATCACCCGCTACGGCCACGACAAGATCGAGAAGCACCTGCCGACGCTGGTCCGCGCCGTCCAGCGCGAGGGGCATCCGGTCGTATGGAGCTGCGATCCGATGCACGGCAACGTCGTCAAGGCGGCCAACGGCCTCAAGACGCGTCCGTTCGACCGCATCCTGGCCGAAGTGCGCGGCTTCTTCGCGGTGCATCGCGCCGAGGGCAGCTTCGCCGGCGGCATCCATGCCGAGATGACCGGGCAGAACGTCACCGAATGCACCGGCGGCGCGATCGCGGTAACCGAACAGGCACTCGCCGATCGCTACCACACGCATTGCGACCCGCGGCTCAACGCCGGGCAGAGCCTGGAACTGGCGTTCCTGCTCGCCGAGATGCTCAACGCCGAGATGGCCGAGCGCCGCCGCGCCGCCGCCTGACCCTTCGCGGGGGAGGCATCGCCCTCCCCCGTCACCGTCGCGATCAGTGCGAGGGCGGCAACCACGCAGCATTGCGGCACAGCAGCCGCGTCGGTCGCGCGGCAACCTCCGCCAGCGCCGCACGGTCGACGATCGTCAGCCGCTGGCGCTCGCGCGCGATCAGTCCGCAGCGTTCCAGTTCGCGCATCGTCCGGTTGACGTGGACGTTGGTCAGCCCGAGGGCGTCGCCGATCTCCTCCTGGATGAGCGGCAGGACGAACGTGCCGTCGGACACATGGCCGGTCGGCTCCAGTCGCTCGAGCAGGTCGATCAGGAACGCGGCGAGCCGCGATTCGGCCGAAGTCCGGCCCATCGACGTCAACTGGTCCATCAGCGATACGCGCTCGCGCTGGACGCTCAGCAGGAAATAGGCCGCGAGCCGCGGATGGTGCTGGATCAGCTTGCCGAACCGCTCGAACGGGATCGTGACGATCAGCGCCGCGGTGACGGTCGAGATCGTCGCGACGGTGTGCGTCACGCTCATGCTCGGCGTGCCCAGCGCATCGCCGGGCAGATGCACCTTCAGGATCTGCCGGCCGCCCCGCGGCAGCGTGATCGACGCGGCGGCCCACCCTTCCAGCAGCAGGTAGAAGCAGGTCGCCGGAACGCCCTCCGGCCGGATGATCGTCTGGCGGGGATAGGAGGTCAGCGCGTCCCCAAGCGCCTTGATGGCCTCGATCTCGAACGGCGTCAGATCGCCGAATTCCGAGAACCGATGCAACGGCAGATCAACAAGCAAGCGTACCCTCTCCGGCAACTCTTATGGGCGCGCCAATGGCAGAGGGTTTCGGCGCGATCAACAGGCCGGCGCCTAGGTATTTTCCCTGTAATTACCGTGCGGAAGGCTGCCCCGCCCCCGCCGCGCGCTCGCTCGCCCGAAGCGCGATCAGCCGGTCGACCAGCACCAGCCGCATCGCGATGTCCTGGCGATAGGACACACCCTTCGGCGTCCGCTCCAGCGCCCGCAGCCACAGCGCGCGGCTGCGACCGAAATCGTCGGTGCGCGCCTGGGCGAGGCCGTAGAAGAACGCCGGCCCGGGGTGCTTCGGGGCGAGGCGAAGCCCCTGCTCGAACGCCAACTTGGCCGCGGGCGACAGCGTGCCGCCGTCCTTCTCGACCAGCATCATGCCGAGCCAGGTCCACAGCGCGGCGCTCTGCGGCGCCTTCTGCACGCCGCCCATCATCACCTGCGCGGCCGCAGCCGGATTGCCGGCGGACAGCAGCGCATCGGCGGCGACGAAATAGGTCTCCTCGAAGTTGAAGCGGCCGAACATGGCCTGGCGCAGTTCCTTCAACCCCGGGTCGATCGTCCGCCGCTCGCGCTGCCCTTCGGCCGAGACGCCGGCGAGACCCGGACGCCCCTGCACCGAATAGCCGATCGCCCCCAGCATGATCGCGGCGCCGACCAACGACCACAGCGCGGGTGCCACGCGCAGCCGCCACAGCAGCACCGCCGAGGCGGCCGCCAGCAGGCCCAGCATCACCCAGCCCATCAGCCCCTCCTCCGCCGGCGGAAGCTCCGCCGCGCGAGCAACACGCCCACGCCGAGCAGCAGCAACGGCGCGATCCACAGCGGCAGCGTCGCCGCGTCGAGCGGCGGGTCGTAGCTGACGTAGCTGCCGTAGCGCTCCATCAGCCAGTCGCGCACCGCCTCCGGCCGCTCGCCGCGGGCGATGCGCTGGCGCACCAGCGCGCGCATGTCGCCGGCCATCTCGGCATCGCTGTCGGCGATCGACTGCCCCTGGCAGACCAGGCAGCGAAGCGTGTTCATCAGCGCCTTCGCCTGCGCTTCCTTCGCCGGATCGGGCAGCTGGGTATAGGCGAGCGGCGCCGGCGGAAGGTCCGAATCGGCGAGAGCGGGCGCGGCGAGCAGCAGCGCGAGTGCCGCGAGGCCGATGCGGCTCATCGTGCCGCCTCCAGCACGCGCAGCAGTTCGGGCACGTCGTCGTCGCGAATGTCGCCGATGTGCTGCGCGCGGATGATGCCCTTGCCGTCGATCACGAACGTCTCGGGCACGCCCGACGAGCCGAGCGCGAGCTGGACCTGACTGGTGGGATCGTCGCCGATCGCCGCATAGGGGTCGCCGTTCTCGGCAAGGAAACGCCGGACGTCGGCCGGCCGGTCGCGGATCGCGATCGCGCGGATGTCGACGCCGGCCTCCTTGAGACGGAGCAGCTTGGGCGCCTCGGCCAGGCACGGCACGCACCAGCTGGCGAAGACGTTGAGCAGCTTCGGCTTGCCGTCGCGAAAGGCGGCGTCGTCGAGACCGGGCTTGCCGGGCAGCGACGCCGGCAGGCTGAACGCGGGCAAGGGCTTGCCGACCAGCCGCGAGCGCACCGTGGTGTCGGTGGGCCGCAGGTTGAGCGCGACCAGCAGCACCAGCGCTGCAAAGGCGGCTAGCGGTACCCAGAGCAGCCACCGCTTCATGCCAGCACCTCCCGGCGCGCGGTCCGCCGCTCACGCCACAAGCGGCCGACCAGCGACAGCAGGCCGCCGATCGCGATCAGCGCGCCGCCCGCCCAGATCAGCGTCACCAGCGGCTTCCACCACAGACGAAGCTGGCGGCGGCCGCCCTCGCTCGCCTGGCCGAGCACGACGTAGAGCTGGCCGTCGAGCGCGCTGGTGATCGCCGCCTCGCTGGTTTCGGTCGGCGGCGCCGAGAAATAGCGCTGCTGCGGCGCGATCCAGAACCGCCGGCTACCGCGCTCGACGCGCATCCGCCCCTCGATCGCGGTCCAGTTGGGGCCGATCACCGGGCGAACGCCCTCCAGCGTGACGCGGTACGGCCCGACCTGCTGGGTCTCGCCGACCCCGGCGGCGACCAGCACCTCGCGGGTGAAGGCGCTCTCGCTCGCCATGCCGGCAAGGCTGACGGCGACACCCAGATGGGAGATCACCATGCCCCAGGTGAACAGCGGCGTGCGGCGCAGGTTGCGCCCCCACAACGGCGCGACGCTCGCGACGGCAAGGCCTGCGGCCAGCGCCAGCCCGAGCAGCGACAGCACGCCGATCCCGGGGGCGAGCAGCAGCACCGCGACCAGCACCACGCCCGTCACCGCCGTCGGCACCAGCATCCGGCGGCCGAGCGCGCGCGCCTCGTCGCGGCGCCAGCGCAGCAGCGGCCCGGCGGCGAGTGCCGCCACCAGCAGCAGCGCGATCGGCCCCACCGTCTTGTTGAAGAAGGGCGGGCCGACCGACAGCTGCACATCCATCGCCTGCGCGACGAGCGGGTAGAGCGTACCGATCAGCACGATCCCCAGCATCACCGACAGCAGCAGGTTGTTCAGCACCAGTCCCGCCTCGCGGCTGACCGGATCGAAGGTGGCGCCCTGCCGCACCGTGCCGATGCGCAGCGCGAACAGCGTCAGCGCGCCGCCGATGTAGAGTACGAGCAGCGCCAGGATGAAACCGCCGCGGGTGGGGTCGACCGCAAAAGCGTGGACGCTGGTGAGGATGCCCGAGCGCACCAGGAAGGTGCCGACCATCGACATGGAGAAGGCGACCACCGCCAGCATCACCGTCCAGGCGCGAAGGCCGTCGCGGGTGGCGAGCACCGTCACCGAATGGAGCAGCGCGGTCGCCGCCAGCCACGGCATCAGCGACGCGTTCTCGACCGGGTCCCAAAACCACCAGCCGCCCCAGCCGAGCTCGTAATAGGCCCAATAGCTGCCGGCGGTGATGCCGAGCGTCAGGAACACCCAGGCGCCGAGCACCCAAGGCCGCATCGCGCGGGCGAACTGCGGGCCGACATCGCGGGTGACCAGCGCGCCGATTGCGAAGGAGAAGGCGACCGACAGCCCGACATAGCCGAAGTAGAGCGTCGGCGGATGAAAGGCGAGGCCCGGGTCCTGAAGCAGCGGGTTGAGCCCCATCCCCTCGGCCGGGGTCGGCACCAGCCGCGCGAACGGATTGGACGCGATCAGCAGGAAGGCGAAGAAGCCGAGCGCGATCGCCGCCTGCCCGCCGAGTGTCGCGACCAGCGTGCGGTCCTCCAGCCGCTTCTCGAGCAGCGCGATCGCCGCGCCGGCGAGGCCGAGCACCGTCACCCACAGGAGCATCGACCCCTCATGGTTCCCCCAGGCGCCGGCGATCTTGTAGAGCATCGGCTTGGCCGAATGGCTGTTCTCGGCGACCAGCAGCACGGTCAGGTCGGTGCGGACGAACACCAGCACCAGCGCGCCGAAGGCGAAGGCGGTGAGCAGCCCCTGCACCACCGCGATCGGCCGCACCGCACCGAGCAGTTCGGCACCGCCCGCAGCCGGCGTGGCGCTACGCGTCATCCGCAGCCCCAGCGTCGCCGCCACCAGCTGCAGCAGCGCCAGCGCGGCGGCAAGCCACAGCGCGGCGAGCCCGGCCTCGGCGATCATGGCTCCAGCGTCTCGGTCTTGTGCATCTTGCCGGCCATCTCGGGCGGCATGTAGCGCTCGTCGTGCTTGGCCAGCAGATTGTCGGCGACGAAGCTGCCGTCGGGGCGGAAGCGCCCTTCCGCGACCACGCCCGAATCCTCCTTGAACAGGTCGGGCGCGATGCCGCTGAAGCGCACCGGCACCTGCGCGGCGCCGTCGGTGACGGTGAAGGCGATGGTGACGCCGTCGGGCTGGCGCCGGATCGATCCCCTAGCGACCATTCCGCCCAAGCGCACGGCACGGTCGACCGGCGGCGCGGCCTTGGCGACGTCGGACGGCGCGTAGAAGAACGCAGCCTCGTCCTGCAGCGCGGAGAGCGCGAGGCCGCTCGCACCGAGGATGGCGGCGACGGCGAGCGCCACCAGGGTCAGGCGTTGATGCTTGGGCTTCACTTCTTCCTCTGGCGCTCGGCCTGTGCTTCGGCGCGTCGCATCGCGATCCAGGCGGCCGCGGCCATCGCCGCGGTGCCCCCGATGGTCAGCGCATAGGCGCCGATCACGAACGGCCAAGGATTCATGCCGCCGCCATCCGGCGCATCCGCGCCTCGACCTTGATGCGGGCCAGATCGGCGCGCATGCGCATCAGCACGATGCCGACGAACAGCAGCGTGAAGCCGACGAGCGTGAAGCCGAGCGGCCACAGGATGGTGGTGTCGACGGTGGACTTGGTGAGCGTGATGCTCGGCCCCTGGTGGAGCGTGCGCCACCAGATCACCGAATAGCGGATCACCGGCAGCAGCGCCGTGCCCGCGATCCCGAAGAGCGCGGGGATGCGGCCGTCGCCGTCGCGCTCGGCATCGGCACGCGACAGCGCGAGATACGCCAGATAGACGAAGAACAGCAGCAGCATCGACGTCAGCCGCCCGTCCCACTGCCACCAGGTGCCCCAGGTCGGGCGCCCCCAGATCGATCCGGTGGCGAGGCACAGCGCGGCAAACACCGCCCCCGGCAGCGCGACCGCGCGCGCGGCGATCACCGCCAGCGGATGGCGCCAGACGAGATAGACGATGCTGGAGACGGCGATGCCCGTCCACCCGCCCATCCCCAGCCAGGCGGTGGGCACGTGCAGATAGAGGATCCGCACCGTCTCGCCCTGCAGATAGTCGGGCGGCGTCTGCGTCAGCCCGGCCCACGCACCGAAGGCGAGCAGCAGGCTGCCGAGCACCAGCGCGACCGGCGTCAGCGGACGGGCGATCGACAGAAATCGCGTCGGATTGGCAAAGGCGTGGAGGGTCGGCACGATCAGCCACAAGGGTTAAGCGAAATTGGCCGGGGCGTCACCCCGATGCCGCGCTTATTCGGCGAGCCGCCGCCCGGCAACATTGCGCGGGATCAAATTGCGCCGTGGCGAAGTTCCGGGAGCAGCTTCGTCACGCTGACGGAAGTCGGCATCGTAGAACGCACCCACCATCCCCCCATAGCCGTTCGCCTCGAGTAGCCGTCGAGCTTGTCGAGACGGCGTATCGAGAGGTCGGCGCTTGCGGCTCTCTCGATACGGGCTCTCGACAAGCCGATCCCTACTCGAGACGAACGGAAAAGGACCGGGTGACGGTGCCTGTCGAGGTTGAGCGTCGTGCCGATCCCTATGTGCGTCGGGACAGCGAACCGAACTCAGCGCCCGATGCGACGCTGGGCGATGCGGTCGGCGACGGCGGCGTGCGAATCGCCGGTGCGGTCGGCTTCGTCCCACACCTCGACGAGACGCTCGGGGATCTGCGCCAGGCGCGCGTCGACTTCGGCGCGGTCACCCTGACCGAGATATTCGAGCGCGACGTTGATGATGCCGCCGGCGTTGATGACATAGTCCGGGGCATAGAGGATGCCGCGGTCGTGCAGCCGCGCGCCGTCCTCGGGCGCCGCGAGCTGGTTGTTGGCGCCGCCCGCCACCGCCTTGCACCGCAGCGCGTCGATCGTCGTCGCGTCGAGGATCGCGCCGAGGGCATTCGGGCTGACGATGTCGACCTCGCTGGTGAGGATCGCGTCCGGCGCGACCAGCGTCGCGCCATGCTGGTCGACGAAGCGCTGCGCCCGCGCCGCATCGACGTCCGCGACGGTCAGCAGCGCGCCATCGGCGGCGAGCATCTGCGCCAGCCGGCCGCCGACGCTGCCCAGGCCCTGCACGGCGACGCGCACGCCCTTCATGTCGTCGGTGCCGAGCGCCCGCTTCGCTGCGGCGCGCAGGCCCAGGTAGATGCCCTTGGCGGTATACGGCCCCGGATCGCCGCCGACCTTCTCGCCCTCGGCCGGCAGGCCGGAGACGTAGCGGGTCGCCTTGGCGATCGCGATCATGTCGGCTTCGGCGATGCCGACGTCCTCGGCGGTGACGTAGCGGCCGCCGAGCGAGTCGACCGCGCGGCCGAACGCCTCGAGCATCGCCGGTGTCTTGGTGCGCGCCGGATCGGCCAGGATCACGCCCTTGCCCCCGCCCATCGGCAGGCCGGCCATCGCGTTCTTGTAGCTCATGCCGCGCGACAGGCGCAGCGCGTCGGTGATCGCCGCGGCACTGTCGGCATAATGCCAAAAGCGGACGCCGCCGGCGGCCGGGCCGAGCTTGGTCGAGTGGACGGCGATCACCGCCTGGAGCCCGGTCTCCCGATCGGAGAAGAGATGCACGCCCTCGTGCTCGTCGAAATCGGGGAAGCCCCAGTCGGTCTGCACTGGCAAAGGTCCGCGTGTCAGGAAAGGGAGTGGGGCGACCGACGGGACTTGAACCCGCAACTTCCGGCATCACAAGCCGGCGCTCTAACCAATTGAACTACGGTCGCCGCGAAGCCGCGCGCTTAGACGGGGTCGGCTCGATCCGTCAAGCTGGTGTCGCGTTCCGGCGCAAAGTTTGTCGCCATCTCTCCGCCGCAGTGCCGCTGGCATCGTCGGGCGGGCTCTGGCAGGAGAAGGCGCCATGCAGACGCCCCCCGCCCCCTCGCTCGGCTCCGGCTATCCGGCCGAACCGATCATTGCGCACATCCTTGCCCAGCCCGGCGTGCAGCGCGTGCCGAGCCCGAAGCTGACCTTGTTCATGGTGCGCGACTTCCTGCCGGCCGAATTGTGCGCGGCGATGATCGCCCGGATCGATGCCAATCGCCGCCCCTCCACCGTCTCCGACTACAACGGCGATGCGGCGTTCCGGACGAGCGAGACGTGCGACCTCGATCGTGCCGACCGCCAGGTGGCGGAGGTGGAAGCGCGCATCCACGGCTTCTGCGGGATCGACCCGGCACATGGCGAGCCGCTGCAGGGGCAGCGCTACGCGCTGGGACAGGAGTTCAAGGCGCACACCGACTATTTCGAGCCCAAGGGCGTCGACTTCCAGAAATACTGCGGGGTCGCGGGCAACCGCACCTGGACGGTGATGCTCTACCTCAACGCACCGGAGGCGGGCGGCGCGACGCGGTTCAAGGCGATCGACAAGATCGTCCAGCCGGAGACGGGCAAGCTGCTCGCCTGGAACAACCTGCGGCCGGACGGCACGCCCAACCCCTCGACCATCCATCACGGGATGAAGGTGCGCGCGGGCACCAAATACGTGCTGACGAAATGGTTTCGGGAGCGCCCCTGGGGCTGGTGACTCCCGCCGCGGCAGCGGTTCGGCCGGCGATCGGCAGCGGTAGGGTCGCGGCGGCGCTTAGGCAGTGCTTAGTTGCGGAAGATCGGCGAGAGCATCCCGCGCGGGCGCAGCGACCCGAGGCCGCTGCGCCGGCGAAGCTGGTCGGCGTGCTGGGCGATGGCCTGCCCCGCCGCCAGCGACAGCGCGCCGAGCGCCTGACGGTCGAGATCCGCCGCCGTCGGGCCCGGCTTAGTGGGCACGACGGGCCAAACCCTCCTGGTTGTACACGCGATCGAGATAATAGCCGGCGAGCAGGTAATGCGCCTTCACCGCGGCAGGATCGGCCGCCGTCTGCGCGCGCTCCAGTTCGGTCTCCGCCCTGCGGTAATAGTATTGAAGATCGTCGTCGCGTTGCATTTCGAGCTCCATCCACCCCGTTTCGGCCCAATCGCCGCTACGCCTGGCAGCATGTTCCACAAGCAGCATCACCGCATTCACCCTTGTTATTCTCGGGACGATAGGCGGCGGGTCTTTTCGTTTTGCGACAGATACATGCCACTTTGATGACAGGAACTGCGGCGCTGCTGCCGATGGCGCGGCGATAGGGCTGCGACGAGGCGAGGGAAACCGCGAACAGGTCGGTTTCGGAGGGAAGCCACGGGTCGCGCGGCAGATTGGACCAATACCGCCGTCCGGCGTCGGGCCGACGTTCGCGCACTGCAAAAGGGCAGGCACGCGAAACCGCGCGCCTGCCCTTTGCGGTCGTCGAGGCTCGGGTCTTCAGAAAGTGACGCTGGCGCCCAGCGAGAAGACGCGGCCGAGGCGGTAGTTGTTGATGTCGACGCGCTGGCCTTCCGCAAAGGTCTGCGACTCGCGGTAGCGGGTGCCGGTCAGGTTGCGGGCCTCCGCCTTCACCTCGACCGTCGTGCCCAGGATTTCGAAGCCCTGCCGCCCGACCACGTCCAGGCGTATGCCCGGCCGCTCGATCAGATCGGGCAGCCGCACGCCGCCGCCCCCGCCGACCGGACCGCGGTTGGTGACGCGGTCGCTGGCGTAGTTGAACAGCACCGTCAGCTGCGACAGCCGCTCAGTATCCTCCAGCCCAAGCTGAAGGTTCACGAGGTGGTCCGACTGACCGGAAAGCGGCGCGCCGTCCTGGAACAGGATGTTCGCGGCGCGCAGCACCGGCTCGGCACCGCCCTGGATCGGGCTGGCGATCAGGCTGTCGTCGGCTTTGATCTTGGAATCGGTGTAGGTGTAGTTGGCGATCAGCACGAGCCGGCGCGTGGCGAAGAAGTCGCCACCCAGCCCGGCGAGCGACACGTATTTCTGAAACTCGACCTCGCCGCCGAAGAGCCGAGCCGACGGGGCGTTGGCGAAGCCGGTCTGGAGCGTGTCGGTGCCCGCCGGGAAGAAGGCAACCGCCTCGATCGGATCCTCGATCTTCTTGTAGAAGCCGGCGAGCGACAGCCGCTGGTCGCGCGCGAAATACCATTCGAAGCGCGCCTCGCCGTTGTAGAGCTGCGAGTCCTTCAGGAACGGATTGCCGAAGAACAGCCGGTCGCTCTCGAAATCCTGGTAGAGCTGCGGCGCGAGCTCGCGGAACTGCGGGCGGGCGATGGTCTTCGATCCGTGGAAGCGCAGCTGCATGTCCTCGGCGAAGTTCCAGGTGACGGTGGCGGCGGGCAGCCAATAGTCGTTGGCGAGCCGGGTACCGGCGGCACCGCCCGAGGGCTGCACCTCCTCGATCGCATCCTCGTAGCGGACGCCCAGGGTCGCGCGCAGCCCGTCGGCCAGTTCGCCTTCCGCCTGGGCATAGCCGGCGTGGACGCGGAGGCTGGCGCTGTAGGCGGCCGCCCCCTGACCGGTCGACGTGTTGCGCAGGTAGATGCCGTTGGTGAGCACCGTATAGTCGGACAGCAGATAGTCCGGACGCAGCTGCGCGAGCACCGGATCGAGCGCACCGTTGTTCGCCGCCGAATATTGGAAGGTGTAGCGCGTCGAGTCGCGGTCCGTGTCGTTGTAGGCATAGCCGGCCGAGAGCACGATCTCGCGCGCGGCCGGAACGTGCCAGCTGAGGTTCGCCTGCCCCGACCACAAGTCTTCGTCGAGTTCGCTGAACGCGACGCTCGCCGACTGCAGCCCCGACAGGTTGTTGGTGTAGCGCTGCAGCCCCTCGTTGTATTGGTAGGTGAAGGCGCGCTCGTAGGGCGCGTTGCGCTGGGTGTTGGCATATGCGCCGCGCAGGTCGAGCGACAGGTCGCCCAGCTTGAACTCGCCGACCAGCTGGCTGTCGATCAGCTGGCGTTCGAACCAGTTGGTGTTCTGGTTGATGAACGGGTCGATGCCGCCCGGCAGCGTGCCGATGTTGGCGGTGGAGCCGCGCGACAGCCGACCCTGCTTGAGCGTGTCGTGGACGTAGAGGTTGGTGAAGCGAACGCGGTTCTCGCCGAACTCGGCACCCAGGCCGAGCAGCCCGTTCACGATCGCGCGGTTGTCGGTCAACACGGTGTGGAAGTCGCGCAGCAGCCCGCCGTCGGGGCTGTCGCTGACCTGCTGGATCGAGTCGCGCGTGCGCCACGTGTTGCTGAGGCCCGCGGCGGCGATCAGGCCCAGCCGGGTGCCGCCGATGTCCTTGGCGGTGCCGAAGCTGAGCTCGGCCGAATAGTTCGCCGGCAGCTGCGCATTCTCCTGGAGCAGCGTGGTCGGCGCGTTGGACATCTGCGCCAGCCGCTCGGGCGCGAGCGATGCGCCGTCGGCACCGGCGGCGCGGACGAAGCCCGGCACCTTGCGCTCGCCGCTGTCGAATCCGGTCCAGTCGTAGCGGCCGCCGTCGTAGACGTAGCCCAGCTCGCTGGTGGTGACGGTGTCGGCGCTGAGCGATCCGCCGATCTGCAGGAAGCTCTCCTCGGGAACGGCGCGCGTCGTGAGGTTGACGACGCCGCCGCCGAACTCGCCGGGATAGTTCACCGAATAGCTCTTCTGCACCAGCGCCGAGGCGATGACGTTGGTCGGGAAGATGTCGAGCGGCACCACGCGGCGCAGCGGCTCGGGGCTCGGCAGCGGCGATCCGTTGAGCAGCGACGAGGAGTAGCGGTCGCCCAGACCGCGCACGTAGACGAAGCCGTTGCCGACGACCGATAGGCCGGTAACGCGCTGGAGCGCGCCGGCGATGTCGCCCTCGCCCGTGCGGGCGATGTCGGCGGTGGAGAGCACGTTCACCACCTGGGGCGTCGCGCGCACCGCATCGGGAATGTGGCGGCCCACCACGACGATGTCGCCGCCCGTGTCGGCACCGGGAGTCGAAAGCTCCACGTCTTCCTGATCGACGGGGGTGCCGGCGTCCGGCGCCACGGTGGTGGCCGCTGGCGGAGTCGCCGGGGCGGTGGTGGTCTGCGCCTGACCCGGCAGCGCCCAGGCTGTCGAGGCGAGCAAGGTGGTGAGAAACACGGTCTTCTTCATGGCTGCCCCGGCGCTCTGGTCGCAAAGATGGCGTGGGCGGGGACGCGAACGCCCCCGCCCTTTCGGCCTCAGTTCGGAAGTGCGACGCAGCTGTTGCTGGTCGCGAAGGTCGCCCGGTTCGAGCTGCAGGTCCAACCCTGGTACCAGGTGTCGTTCGGCCCGCTGACCGCGCCGACGTAGCTGGTCTTGATGAGGAAGCTGGTTCCGGTCGGGTTGAGCGTCGAGGCGTCGAACGCGGTCGCGGTCGTCGCCGCACCGGCCGGGAAATAGCCGTTGGCGATCAGGCCCGAACCGTTCTCCAGGTTGTTGCTGCCCGCGGCGAACACGGCCCGCTGCTCGGCGGTGGTGACGGTGACGTTGTTCACCGTGGTCTCCGCATATGGCGAGGCGCAGCCGAACAGCACCGAGTCGAACATCGGCGGACCCTGATCCTCCAGCGCGCCGTTGGCCGGGCGGATCGTCGTCTTGCCGTTGCTGTCGGCACCCGCGACGATGTTGAGGCAGGCGACCGGGCTCACCACGATGCCGTTGACGAAGCGCGCGTCGGCGCCGCCGCGGATGCGGATCGCCGCATTGGTCGCGCTCGAGGTGTGGACGAAGGTGAAGTTGGCGAGGTTGTAGCGCTGGCGCGGCAGTGCGTCCTCGTTGTTGTTCGAGTCGATCTCGGTCGCGTAGTTGTCGCTCTGCGTGTTGTTCGGCTTCTGGATCGCGAGCAGGAACTGGACGAAGCCCTGCCAACCCACATCGGTATCCAGGCTGTCGTCGTCCGCGCCGGTCATCACCAGGTAGCGCAGGTTGGTGCGGCCGCCGAAGATCTCGATGCCGTCGTCCGAGCTGTTGTGGACCTGGACGTGGTCGATGGTGGTGCCCGAGCCGGTGCCGCCCAGCGTCAGCCCCTGCAGCTCGTTGTTCGGGCTGATGACGGTGCCCGAATAGCGGATCTGGACGTAGCGGATCGTGCCGCTGTTGTCGGTCGGGATCGCGCCGCCGTACAGCGCGGTGCTGGTGCCCTCGACCACGTTCTCGCACTGCGCGGTGCCCGGCGTCACGGTCGCGTTGCAGTTGGAGATCGGCGCGCGGCCGGCGAGGATGATGCCGCCCCACAGCCCCTGCGACTCGTCGGTGACCTTGCCGGTCAGGTTGTCCTGCGCGGTGAAGATGATCGGCTGGGTCTCGGTGCCTTCCGCGATCAGCCGCGAGCCGCGGTTGACGACCAGGAAGTCGTTATCGGCGTTGGCGGTGTTGGCATAGACGATCGCGCCCGGCGCGATGGTCAGCGTGGCGCTGACGCCGCCCGGCGTATTGCCCGCGCCGCCGATGTCGGCACCGACGTCGACGCGGCCGTTCATCTCGTAGGCGACGCCCGCGACCTTCGGCAGCGACAGCGCCGAGGTGATCTGCGACGGCAGGCGGCAGCTGCGATAGTTGCCGATCACGCCGACGTCGCTGGTCCCGGTCGGGCAGCTCGCGGCAGGCGTTCCGGGCGTCGGGGTCGGCGTGGCGCCTGGGGTCGGGGTCGGCGTGGGCGTTCCCGGGACCACCACCGTGCCCTCGCCGGGCGATGCCACACTCGAGGAACCGTCGCAGCCGGCCAGCGCCATCGCGGCGCAGCTCGTCAGCAGGATCAGGCTCATGCGCTTCAGGTCGGCCATGAAATCTCCGTTCCGGGATACACCCCGGGGCTTGCAGGACAGGCGCGACCGATTGGAGAGGACCTTCCCCCGATCGGCCTCGAGCGCCCTGCTAGGGATTTCAGATGACGGGATGATGCGATTTGCGGGTCAGTTCGGTGACGGGATCGTTACAGCATCGTGACAAGCCGCCTGCGCCGCGGGACGCGCCGGCGTCCCGCCCTGAAACGACGCGCGAAGCGGTGTCTCGCCAAGCACGCCCGGCCGCCCTATGGCTCGGGCATGAGTAGTTCCCCCGGGACCGGCGAGCCCCAGCGTTGCGGCTCGGTCGGCGAAGTCCGCTTCGAGTTGCTGCTGCAGTCGATCCGCGACTATGCGATCTACATGCTCGACGTCGAAGGACGGGTGAGCAGCTGGAACACCGGGGCGGAGCGCTTCAAGGGCTACACCGCCGACGAGATCATCGGCCAGCATTTCTCGCGCTTCTACACGCCCGAGGATCGCGAGAAGGGGATCCCCGCACTCGCGCTCCGGACCGCGCTCGAACAAGGGAAGTTCGAGGCCGAGGGCTGGCGGGTGCGCAAGGACGGCACGCCGTTCTGGACCAGCGTGGTCATCGATCCGGTCTATGGCGAGGACGGCCGCCATCTCGGCTTCGCCAAGGTCACCCGCGACATCAGCGAGCGGCGGCGCGCGCAGGAAGAGATCGAGCGCACCCGCCAGGCGCTGTCGCAGGCGCAGAAGATGGAGGCGATCGGCCGGCTTACCGGGGGCGTCGCGCACGACTTCAACAACCTGCTGACGGTGATCCGCTCCTCGGCGGACCTGCTCCAGCGCCCCGACCTGCCGGAGGAGAAGCGGGCGCGCTACGTGCAGGCGATCGCCGACACCGCCGACCGGGCGGCGCGGATCACCGGGCAACTGCTGGCCTTCGCCCGCCGCCAGCCGCTCCGCCCCGAGCGCTTCGCCGTGGCGGAGCGCGTGCGCGGCATGGAGCAGATCCTGGGCACCACGCTGGGCGACACGGCCGCGCTGACCATCGACATCGCCGACGCGGTCGGATCGGTCGAGGCCGATCCAAGCCAGTTCGAAACCGCGATCCTCAACCTCGTCATCAACGCGCGCGATGCCATGCCCGACGGCGGCAGCGTCCGCATCACCGCGGCGCGCACCGATGCCATCCCCGCGATCCGCGGCCACGCCGCCGCGCACGGCGCGTTCGTCGAGGTCGCGGTGGCGGACACCGGATCGGGCATCGCGCCCGAGACGCTGGAGCGCATCTTCGAGCCCTTCTTCACCACCAAGCCGGTAAACAAAGGCACCGGGCTCGGGCTCAGCCAGATCTACGGCTTCGCCAAACAGTCGGGCGGCGACATCGCCGTCGCCAGTCGCGCCGGCGAAGGCAGCCGCTTCAGCCTGTTCCTCCCCTGCGCCGAGGAAGCGCCGAGCGACGGGGCGGAGGCGGCGGGCGATCGTCCCACGCCGATTCCGGCGCGCCACGTCCTGCTGGTCGAGGACAACGAGACGGTGGGCGAGTGCGCGGGCATGCTGCTCGCCGAACTCGGCCAGACCGTCCGCTGGGCGAAGAGCGGCGCGGAGGCGCTGCAGGTCCTGGAGGAGGACGGCGAGCGCTTCGACCTCGTCTTCTCCGACGTGGTGATGCCCGGCATGGACGGCATCACCCTGGGGCAGCAGCTCCGCCGGCGCTGGCCGGCGCTGCGCGTGGTGCTGACCAGCGGCTACAGCCACGTTCTCGCCGAGGACGGGCACCACGGCTTTGCGGTGGTGCAGAAACCCTATTCGCTCGACGTGCTGCGGCGCATGCTGGTGGCATAGGTCCGAATGCGCGGCACCCAATGCCGCTATGTCCAAAGAAGTGCACAAGAAATTCTAAACCGATTACGGTGCAAGGCAGCCAAGTGACACGGCTGCGAGTTACATGACGATGATCGGTCGGCTGTTTCCTTTGCCGGCGCTTGCGCGACCGGAGACCGACCAACTGCTGGTCGAGCAGTATCTCTCGCTGCGCCGACAGATTCCGTTGATGTACCTGTTGCTGGTCTGCAACGTGGCGTTCCTCGCCGGCATTACGATCGGCGAAGTGCCGTTCCTGCTATCGCCGGGCGTCCCGGGTCTCTTGTCGGTGCTGGTCGCGGCACGCGGGGCGATCTGGTTCCTGCGGCGGCGGCATGCGCCGCCGACGGAGATCCGGCGCCATCTGCGCACCACCATTTTCCTGGCGGGTTTCCTCAGCCTCGTGCTCGGCGGCTGGGGGCTGGTGATGCTCGAAGCGGTCACGCCGGAGCATCGCCTGGCGGTGGTGCTCTACATCTTCGTCGGCTCGATCGGCACCTGCTACTGCCTGCAGGCCCTGCCCCACGCCGCCTATCTCGCGCTGCTGTTCGGGACGATGCCGGTGACGCTGCGCCTGCTGCTCTCGGGCGATCTCTACCAGATCGGGATCGGCACCAATCTGGCGCTGGTCGCGCTGCTGATCGCGGCGACCATGACCGCCAACTACGCGCGCTTCACCCAGGTCCTGCGCTCGCGCTCGGAGATGCTCGCCGAACAGGAGCGCGCGCGCCATGCCGAACAGACCGCGCAGGAGCTCGCCTATCGCGATCCGCTGACCGCGCTACCCAACCGGCGCGCGCTCAACGAGCGGCTCGAACCGCTGCACGCGCTCGGCCCCACCGCCGGCCCGCTCGCGCTGATGATCCTCGACCTCGACCTTTTCAAGGGCGTCAACGACGTCCACGGCCATGCCGCCGGCGACCGGCTGCTGCAGGCGGTCGCGCATCGGCTCCAGCGGCTCGTCGGCGCGTGCGGCACGGCCTATCGGCTCGGCGGCGACGAGTTCGCGGTGACGCTCGACCGATCCTCCGGCGACCGCCAGGGAACGCAGCGGCTGGCGGCGCAACTGGTACAGGAGCTTTCGGCGCCCTTCCTGATCGAAGGGCTGTCGCACTATATCGGCGCCAGCATCGGCCTGTCCTTCTTCCCGGAAGATGCCGGCGACCTGTCGACGCTGATGCGCCGCGCGGACATCGCGCTCTATCGCGCCAAGGCCGAGGGGCGCTCGCGCGTGCTGGCATTCGAGCCCTCGATGGATGCCGAGATCACCCGCCGCTCGCTGCTCGAGCGCGAGTTGCGCCGCGATCTCGCCGACGACGCCTTCCAGCCTCATTTCCAGCCGATCGTGGAGCTCGCCTCGGGGCGGATCAGCGGGTTCGAGATGCTCGCGCGCTGGCACCGCGCCGATGGTGCCGCGGTCGGTCCGGATCAGTTTATCCCGATCGCCGAGGAAAGCGGACTGGTCGACGCGCTGATGATGCAGCTGCTCGAACGCGCCTGCGCGGTCGCCGCGACCTGGCCGTCCGACCTGCTGCTGTCGATCAACGTCTCGCCGATCCAGCTCAAGGATCCGCGGTTCGGCGACACCGTCCTGGCGCTGCTCGCCCGAACCGGCTTCCCGCCGCAGCGCATCGCGGTGGAGATCACCGAGAACGCGATCATCGCCGAGCCGGTCAACGCGCGCATCGCGATCGGCACGCTGAAGGATCGCGGCATGCAGCTGGTGCTCGACGATTTCGGCACCGGCTTCTCGTCGCTCCAGCATCTGCGCATGCTGCCGTTCGACAAGCTCAAGATCGACAAGTCCTATGTCCAGGACATGGAAACCGACCCCGAGGCGCACAAGCTGGTGCATGCGATCGTCGAACTCACCGCGGTTCTCGGGCTGGGCGTGGTGGCCGAGGGCGTCGAAACCGCCGCGGCGCTCGACGCGCTGCGCGCGCTCGGCTGCCGCGAGGGCCAGGGCTATTGGTTCGGCCGCCCCACCGACGCCGCCGGCGTCCGCGCCCTGCTGGGGTAGCGGACGAGCGCTTTCCGTTTGACGGGGCACGTGCGCGACCAACGCGGATAGTCCCGTCGCGCTTCGGTAGGTTCTGGCTGGAAAGCTGGTAGCGGACGACCTGGCCTAGTAGCTGGCGCCATCGACCAACCGGTGCGGGAGGTCGCCCCAGAGCGCGGGATCGAACATCCTGAGGTTGATCCCCATGCGCAGATACGTGGGATCCGTCGACGTCCAATGCGTCGTGCATCCGCAGGTAGGGCAATGCCACAGGTCGAGCGCGCAATCGCCCTGCTGATACGCGATCCCCGCACCGAGCACCGTCACAGCGTCGGGCACGCAATAGTGCCACAGTCCGGCAGTACGCCGGCATATCGAGCAGTTGCACTCGGCCACCTCAGACGGCGTCTCGTAGAGGGTGAGCCGAAGCTGGCCGCAATGGCAATTCCCGTGATGCTCGGTCATCCGCACCCTCTCCGCTTTAGTCTTCCCGCTTTATTAGACTGTCTCACCTGAGCTTAACATCCGTAAGCGAAGCGCATCGTGTTGCTCGCCCGCAGCTGGCCAAGCCGACCGGAAGTGGCTGGGAAGCAGACTGGCGGCTCTCGAGAACGCGGATGCTGTTAATTGCCATCCCGAGGCCGCGGTTCTGTCCCGAAAGCGATGCTGTTTTCGGGAATATCTGGGTTCGACGGTAAAACAGACGGTGGGAATCTGCTTCAACACGCACCTTAATGCCCGGTCGCTTTGGAGAAGACGTTCATCACGACCACTCCACAGATGATAAGCCCCATCCCTATCATAGCCGGAGCGTCGAGTTTCTGCCCGTGAAACACTGCCGCAGCGGTCGCGATCAGGACGATGCCTGCCCCAGACCAAATGGCATAGGCAATGCCGGTAGGTATCGTTTTGAGCGTTTGCGAAAGGCAGAAGAACGCGATGGCGTAAGCAACAGCCGTGATGAGGCTAGGCACTAGCCTGGTGAAGCCTTCGGACTGCTTCATAACCGTGGTGCCGATCACCTCGGAAATGATCGCTGCAGCAAGAAAAACGTACTTCATGGTCGGCTCCACTCGCCGGATCAGCGGGCCAGCGCGTACGCGAAGCACCCCCTGAACCAGTCAGGTTGATGCCGTGGCAGGGAAGAATCCGCGTAGCGGATGCAGGAGACACCACCCTGCCACTCTATTCTCGGCACACTGCCTTTACCCCACCGTCAGGCGGGGGTCACCTCTGCCGATGGGCGTTTGCAGCTATTGGCCTTTGCAACAAAGGAACGGCCAGTGAGACGGCGAAGGTGTCCCTATCGGAATCGAGTTTCGGGAAAAGGCTTCAACTCCAAAGGGCTTCGCCAAATCGCGATACCTCGGCCGCGATGTCCTGATCCTCCGGTGTATTCCCCTGAAACCCACCGTGCGGCATCCCCTCGAAGACGTGCAGTTCGGCATCTACATGTGCCCGGCGCAATGCACGGTGCATCCGTACCGCGTTGGACAGAAAAAGGTCGCGCGTTCCCGATTGGAGGAAGGTCGGCGGAAAGCCGGTAAGGTCGCCGAACAGCGGGGACAGATAAGGATGCGACAGGTCGGCGCCGCCGGCATACAGCCGGTTGTTCCGCATGAGCGATCCAGGCAGCACAACATCGACCATCTGGTTGACTTCGAAGCTGTCACCCGACTCGGTCAGGTCCACCTGCGGCGACAGCAGGATCATCCCGGCAGGCATGGGCAGCCCTTCGTCCCGACCGCGCAGCAGCATCGCCGCCGCGAGATTACCGCCCGCCGATCGTCCGCCCACGATGATATTTGACGGCGCATGGCGTTCCAGCACGTAGCGATAGGCCGCCAATGCATCATCCAGCGCAGCCGGATAAGGATGCTCGGGCGGCATCCGGTAATCGACGCCGTAGCAAACCGCCCCATGCTGGTCAGCCTGCATCCGTGCCTGCGCCCTGCAAGCCTCGCCCCCGCCCACTACCAGCGCCCCGCCATGGAAATCCAGATAGGCGCAACCCGGCTTAAGCACGGTTTCGGGCGTCGCGATATGGACTGTGGCGTCGTCGGTCCGGATAGCCTCGACGCTTGCCCGCAATGTACCGGCGAGGGCCTTGACTGCAGCCGCATAGTCCGTCCGCCGCCGCCTTGACCTTCATCCACCCGGCATAATCGTCGGGAAGCGGCATCGCATAGAGCGCGTTCAGCGGCACGCCATCGTCGTTCACCTGCCGTTCGAGGCTGGCACGCGCCTCCGGACTGATGGATGCTGGGAAGGGGATCAGACGGCCTTGCACCGCGACGCCATGTTTTTGGTCGCTCATTTGGATACGCTACTCTCAACACCGACAGGTTGCAGGTCAGCGCAAGTGGTCACAGCGCCCCTATATGCTACCCCTTAGCGCCTCACCCATCATTTCCGCAAAGGAACGTGCCGTGGGGAGGCGACCCCGCCGTTTGCTCCCATAGACGTCCGGGGCATCCGCTCTTTCCAGTATCTGTTCCCGATTGCTCTTTCCCAAGATCGCCGCTCGGCGATGGAGAACGGGACTGAGCGCGCTGAACGCTTGGGTACGAGGATTGCCGAACCGAGTGTTCTGGCCTGGGTCGGAAGCGGGCATCTCACGCCCGATGTCTGGATTGTGACCCCGCCAACTAGACTCCCCTGACAGCGGACCCAGTCGCCGACACGAAACCTCGTGCAGGACAGTCACTTCCGCCCGAACAGCTTCTCCACGTCCGCCATCGACAGTTTCACCCAGGTCGGGCGACCGTGGTTGCACTGGCCGGAATGCGGCGTCACCTCCATCTCGCGCAGCAAGGCGTTCATTTCGGCGACCGCCAGTACCCGGCCCGCGCGCACCGATCCGTGGCACGCCATCGTGGCGGCGACGTGGTCGAGCCGCTCCTTGAGGCTGAGGGCGGTGTCGTGCGCCGCCAGCTCGTCGGCTAGGTCGGTGACCAGCCCGGCGATGTCGCTCTTGCCGAGCAGCGCCGGCGTCGCGCGCACCAGCATCGCGCGCGGGCCGAAGCGTTCGAGCTCCAGCCCGAACTCGGCGAGTTCGGCGCTCCGCTCCTCCAGCCGGTCGCAGGCGGGCTCGTCGAGTTCGACCACCTCGGGCAGCAGCAGCGCCTGCGCGGCGACGCCGCCTTCGGCCAGCGCGCGGCGCATGCGTTCGAGCACGAGCCGCTCGTGCGCGGCGTGCTGGTCGACCAGCACCAGACCATCTTCCGCCTCGGCGACGATATAGGTCTTGGCCACCTGCCCGCGCGCGACGCCCAGCGGGTGCGAGACGGTGGCCGGCACCGGCGCCTCCGCCACTTCGGCGCGTGCCTGCAGCGGCTGCGGCGTGAAGAAGCCGGTGCGCGGCTCGTGGAACGCCGGCACCGGAACATAGCCCGCGCGCTCCTGCCCTGCCGCTACGGCAGCCGCGAACAGCGCGCCTTCCGGCATCGCCGGCGCCACCGGTTCCTGCTGCCACGCCGCGAGCGCATCCGCCTGCGGCCGCTGCACGACGCGGTGCCCGGCGGCGTCGAGCGAGCGGCGCAGGCCGCCGACGATCAGCCCGCGCGCCAGCGCCGGGTCGCGGAAGCGCACCTCGGTCTTGGCGGGATGGACGTTGACGTCGATCTGGTCGGGCGGCACTTCCAAGAACAGCGCCACCACCGCGTGGCGGTCGCGCGCCAGCATCTCGCCATAGGCGCCGCGCACCGCACCGGCGAGCAGCCGATCCTTCACCGGCC
Organism: Sphingomonas mangrovi; assembly: GCF_047975845.1. Classification (NCBI taxonomy): domain Bacteria; kingdom Pseudomonadati; phylum Pseudomonadota; class Alphaproteobacteria; order Sphingomonadales; family Sphingomonadaceae; genus Sphingomonas; species Sphingomonas mangrovi. The sequence goes on from NZ_JBIUCZ010000021.1 coordinate 28,970, forward strand.
GGCCGTTGACGAACAGATACTGGTGGTCGGCGATGCCTCGGTTGAAGGTCGGCAGCCCCGCGACCCCGCCCAGCCGCAGCCCCTCGCGGACATAGTCGATCGCGACGCTGTTGTCGGCGAGCGCGCGATCGACCAGCCCCGCCACCCGCTCGGGCTGGGTCTCGCCGCCCTGCACCGCCAGCGCCCGCCTGCCGTCGTGCTCGAGCGAAAAGGCGATGTCGGGGCGCGCCATCGCCAGCCGCCGCACCGCGTCCAGGCAGGCGGCGAACTCCGAACGCGGCGTGCGCAGGAACTTGCGGCGCGCCGGCACGCGCGCGAACAACCCCTCGACGCGGATGCGGGTGCCCGGCGGCACCGCGGCCGGCCCCTCCGCCTCGACCCGGCCGTTGTCGACCGTGCGCATCCAGCCGGCGCTGCCGCGCGGGCGGCTCTCCATCGTCAGCCGCGCGACGCTGGCGATCGAGGGCAGCGCCTCGCCGCGAAACCCCAGCGTCTCGACCGCCTCGATGCGTTCGTCGGGCAGCTTGGAGGTCGCATGGCGCTCCAGCGCGAGCGCCATGTCGGACGGAGACATGCCGCAGCCGTCGTCCGTCACCTCGATCAGGTCGATGCCGCCGCTGGCGATCCGGACTTCGATCCGGGCGGCGCCCGCATCGATCGCGTTTTCGACCAGTTCTTTCAGCGCGCTGGCGGGGCGTTCCACCACTTCGCCGGCGGCGATGCGGTTGACGAGATGCTCGGGCAGGCGTCGTATTGACATGGGTGCCGCTCTAGCCCAAGCGGCGCCATCCCGCGACCCGCATCCGCCAGCGTACATCGGCCGGAGACATCCGGTCGCCGGGTCCGGTACAGGTGCGAACAGCCGCGACGGGGGCGACGCGGCGATAGACGGAACAACTGATGGCGCTCTTCTCTCGCTTCTTCAAATTCATGTCGCACGACATGGCGATCGACCTCGGCACCGCGAACACCGTCGTCTACCTGCGCGGCCGGGGCGTGGTGCTCAACGAGCCGTCGGTGGTCGCGGTCGAGACGCTCAACGGCGTCAAGAAGGTCAAGGCGGTCGGCGACGACGCCAAGCTGATGATGGGCAAGACGCCGGGCTCGATCGAGGCGATCCGCCCGCTGCGCGACGGCGTCATCGCCGACATCGATGTCGCCGAGCAGATGATCAAGCACTTCATCGAGAAGGTGCACGGCAAGCGCCGCTTCGTGCGCTGGCCGCAGATCGTGATCTGCGTGCCGTCGGGCTCAACCTCGGTCGAGCGCCGCGCGATTCGCGACGCCGCGTCCAATGCCGGCGCGAGCCAGGTGTTCCTGATCGAGGAGCCGATGGCGGCCGCGATCGGCGCCGACATGCCGGTGACCGAGCCGATCGGCTCGATGGTGGTCGACATCGGCGGCGGCACCACCGAAGTCGCGGTGCTCTCGCTGCGCGGCCTCGCCTATTCCACCTCGGTGCGCGTCGGCGGCGACAAGATGGACGAGGCGATCGTCTCCTACGTCCGCCGCAACCACAATCTGCTGATCGGCGAAGCGACCGCCGAGCGCATCAAGCAGGAAGTCGGCACCGCGAAGCCGCCGGCCGACGGCATCGGCGCGGTCATCCACATCAAGGGCCGCGACCTCGTCAACGGCGTGCCCAAGGAGATCCAGATCAACCAGGGCCAGATCGCGGAAGCGCTCGCCGAGCCGGTCAACACGATCGTCGAGGGCGTCCGGATCGCGCTGGAGAACACCGCGCCCGAGCTCGCCGCCGACATCGTCGACCAGGGCATCGTCCTCACCGGCGGCGGCGCGCTGCTGCAGGGGATCGACGAGGTGCTGCGCGACGAGACCGGGCTGCCGGTTTCGGTCGCCGAGGATCCGCTGACCTGCGTCGCGCTCGGCACCGGCCGGGCGCTTGAGGACGATATCTACCGGGGCGTGCTGCTCGCGGTCTGATGGGGGGTTGCCGGCGATGGCGCCGCAACGCGACCGGCGCCCGGGCTTTTCGCGCCGGGCACAATATGGGCTGTTCCTGGGCTATGTCGCGGCGGCGGCAGGGGCGCTGATCGGCGCTGCCCTGCTGCTGCTGTCGACGTTCGACCCGCCGGCGTTCGCCGCGCTGCGCGGAGTCGTGCGCGAGGGCACGGCGCCGGTGTCGCTCGGCTTGCGCAACCTGCGCGACGGCGTCGCCGGCATCCCGGGCTCGATCGGCGACCATTTCCGCGTGATGGGCGAGAATCGCGAGCTGCGCGCCCAGGTACAGCGCGACGCCGCGCTGGTGCAGCGCGCGCGGCTGCTGGTGCGCGAGAACGAGCGCCTGCGCATCCTGCTGCGCGTCCAGGAACTGCCCACCCGCACCGTCGCCACCGCGCGGCTGGTGAGTTCGTCCGCCTCGTCCACGCGCCGCTACGCCGTGCTCGCGGTCGGCCATGCACAGGGCGTGCGCTCGGGCCAGCCGGTGCTGGGGCCCGAGGGACTGCTCGGCCGCGTCGTCGAGACCAGCCCCCATACCGCGCGCGTCGTGCTGCTGACCGATCCCGACAGCGTGATCCCGGTGCGCCGTACCCGCGACGGATTGCCGGCGATCGCCAACGGACGCGGCGACGGCATGGTCGACGTGCGCTCCGCCAACATCGCCAACGCGCCGTTCCTGGCCGGCGACGTGTTCGTGACGTCCGGCATCGGCGGCATCTATCCGCCGGGCATTCCGGTTGCGCGCGTGCTCCAGAACGCGCGCGACACCGCCGCCTCGCGCGTGTTCGCCCAGCCAGACCGCGCCGACTTCGCGATGGTGCTGGAGACCTTCCTGCCCCCCGCCCCGCCCCCTCAGCCGGTGCCGACGCCCGCGCCGGAGGCGGAGACCGCATCGTGAGCGCGCTGGTGCCGATCGAACTGGCGGTTCCCGAGCCGCGCTACCGCTACTGGCGTCCCGCGGTGGCGATGGTGATGCTCGGATCGCTGCTCACGATCGTGCCGCTGGTCGCGACCGTGCCGTTCCTGCCGCCGTTCGGGCTGATCGGGCTGCTCGCCTGGCGGCTGTTCCGATCCAACGCGCTGCCGGTGTGGTCGGCGGCGCCGCTCGGGCTGTTCGACGATCTGGTGAGCGGCCAGCCGATGGGCAGCGCGACGCTGCTCTGGTCGCTGTGCCTGCTCGCCCTCGACCTGCTCGACACGCGGCTGGTGCAGCGCGACTTCTGGCAGGACTGGGTGATCGCGACCGCGGCGATCGCGCTCTACATCGCGCTCTGTCGGGTGTTCGCCGGCACGCTGTCCGCCTATGTCGACGGGCCGCTGCTGATCCAGACCGCGCTGGCGGGGCTGACGTTCCCCGCGGCGACGCGGCTGTGCGCGTGGCAGCACCGGCGGAGCGCGAAAAAATGAGCCGGCTGCTCGGCGGTCCCACCCGAGTCGTCACCGAGGCGGCACAAGCCTATACCTTCTCGCGCCGCGCCTTCGCGCTCGGCGCGATCCAGGGCGGCATCGGGTTGCTGCTCGCCGGCCGCATGGGCTGGCTCGCGGTCGCCGAGAACGAGCATTACGAGCTGATGGCCGAGAGCAACCGCGTCAACATGACACTGGTGCCGCCGCGCCGCGGCTGGATCGTCGATCGCAACGGCGCCCCGATCGCCAACAACCGCACCGACTTCCGCGTCGACGTCATCCCCGGCCGGCTGAAGGATCCGCCGCGTGTGCTGGCGATGCTGCGCGACCTGCTCGCGCTGACGCCGGAGGACATGGAGCGGATCGAAACCGACCTGGAGCGCAGCCGCGGGCTGCAGCCTGTGCAGGTGGCGGAGAACCTGCCGTGGGAGCGCTATGCCGCGCTCAGCGTCCGCCTGCCCGACCTGCCCGGCGTGGTGCCGGCGCGCGGCTTCTCGCGCAACTATCCGCTGGGCGCCGCGGTCGCGCACCTGACCGGCTATGTCGGCGCCGCCTCGGCCGAACAATATCAGGAGACCAAGAACCGGCTGCTCATCACGCCGGGGTTCAAGCTGGGCAAGGACGGGCTCGAAAAGGCGCTCGAGATGCGTCTGCGCGGCATCCCTGGCGAGCGGCGGGTCGAGGTCACCGCCCGCGGCGAGCCGGTGCGCGAGCTCGCAACGCGCCCGGATCGACCCGGCCAGACGGTCCGCCTGACGATCGACGCCGGACTGCAGGAATATACCGCGCGCAGGCTCGGCACCAATTCGGGCGCGGCGGTGGTGATCGACTGCCTCACCGGCGACATCCTGGCGATGGTGTCGATGCCCGCCTACGATCCCAACAGCTTTTCCGACGGCATCGGCCGGCTCGAATGGAAGATGCTGTCGGAAAACGATCACATCCCGCTGATGAACAAGGTCCTTCAGGGACTCTACCCGCCGGGATCGACGGTCAAGCCGATGAACGCGCTCGCGCTGTTGCAAGCGGGCGTGCACCCGCAGGAGACGGTGCATTGCTCGGGCGCGCTGCGCGTCGGCACCGGCGTATTCCACTGTCACAAGCGCGGCGGTCATGGCGCGGTCAACATGCGCTATGCCGTGGCGCAGAGCTGCGACATCTATTTCTACGAAATGGCACGCCGCTTCGGCTACGACATGTTCGCGCCGGTCGCGCGTTCGCTGGGGATGGGACAGACGTTCGACCTGCCCTTCTCGTCACAGCGCTACGGCACCGTCCCGGACTCCAAGTGGAAGCTGAAGAAATACGGCAAACCGTGGACGGTGGCGGATTCGCTCAACGCCTCGATCGGTCAGGGCGACGTGCTCGCCAATCCGCTCCAGCTCGCGGTGATGGCGTCGCGGCTCGCCTCGGGCCGCGCGCTCCAGCCGCGGCTGCTGATCGACGGCCCCGCGCCCGCCGCACCGGCGCTCTCGGCGACGCCCGAGCAGATGGCGATCGTGCGCGACGCGATGTTCGCGGTGGTCAACGGCGGCGGCACCGGCGGCGCGGCGCGGATGCAGGTGCCCGGCGTCACCATCGCCGGCAAGACCGGCAGCGCCCAGGTCCGCCGCATCACCATGGCCGAGCGTCGCTCGGGCGTGCTCAAGAACGGGCAGCTGCCGTTCAAGCTGCGCGACCACGCGCTGTTCATCTGCTTCTCCTCGGCCGACAATCCGCGCTATGCAGCGGGCATCGTCCTCGAGCACAACGCCCACCTGATCCGCAATCTCGACACGCCGATCATCGCGCGCGACATCCTGACCTATCTCTACGACCGCGAGCGCGCGATGAAGACGCTCGCCGAGTTCGAGCCGACCTGGGGCGGCGACATCGCCACGCGCATGCGCGCCGAAAGCGCCGCCTTCCAGGCCGCGCATGCCGCGGCGCAGGTCGCGCCGGCCCCGGCGACGGTCGACACGCCTGACGCGGTCGGCAACGCCGTCGATGCGGCGATCGCCAGCGAAGCGCCTCCCGACCCCGCGGTGGCGCAGTCCCCGACCCACCAGCGCTCCGAATGAGCAGCCCCCGCGAGAACCCGGCCGAATGAAGCGCATCAAGAACTCCGGCACCGGACTCGGCCTCGTTCCCTCGGCGCTCGCGCAGCTTCCCTGGCGGATGCTGTTGCTGGTGCTCGCGATCGGCGGCTTCGGGCTGGTGGTGCTGTTCTCGGCTGCGGGCGGCAGCATCAATCCCTGGGCGCTGCGCCAGGGCATCCGCTTCGCGGTGTTCCTCGGCGGCGCGGTGGTGGTGTCGCGCGTGCGCCTGTCGGTGTGGCAGCAGGGCGCCCTGCCCGCCTATGCGGTGATCGTCGTGCTGCTGCTGCTGGTCGAGCTGCTCGGCGCGGTGCGCGGCGGCAGCCAGCGCTGGCTCGACGTCGGCTTCATCCGGCTGCAGCCGTCCGAACTGATGAAGCCGATGATCGTGCTCGCGCTCGCGCGCTTCTACGACCTGCTGCCGCCGTCGGAGATCCGGCGCTTCGGCGCGATCTGGCCCGCGGTGGTGCTGATCGGCGTGCCGGCCGCGCTGGTGATGCTCCAGCCCGACCTCGGCACCGCGCTGATGATCACCGCAGGCGGCCTTACCGTCATGTTCCTCGCCGGACTGCCGCTGCGGCTGTTCGTCGGCGGCGCGCTGGCGATCGTGATGATCGTGCCGCTCGCGTTCAACTTCCTGCTGCACGACTATCAGCGCAACCGCGTGCTCATCTTCCTCAACCCCGAAAGCGACCCGCTGGGCGCCGGCTATCACATCAGCCAGTCGAAGATCGCGATCGGATCGGGCGGCATGTTCGGCAAGGGCTTCCTCCAGGGCACCCAGAGCCACCTCGACTATCTGCCGGAGGGGCATACCGACTTCGTGTTCGCGACGATGGCGGAGGAATGGGGGCTGGTCGGCGGCGTGCTGCTGATCCTCGCTTTCCTGCTGGTGGTGCGCTGGGGCGTGCACGTCGGCGTGCGCGCCAATACCCGCTTCGCCCGGCTGTCCGCGGCGGGGCTCGCCACCACCATCTTCTTCTACGTCGCGATCAACCTGATGATGGTGATGGGGCTGGCGCCGGTGGTCGGCATCCCGCTGCCGCTGGTGAGCTACGGCGGGTCTGCGCAGATGACGGTGCTGCTGTGCCTGGGGATTCTCATGTCGATCGACCGCGCCAACCGCGATCAGCAGCGCTGGTGAGAAAAACGGGAAAAGCTGCATTTTAGGGGTTGGCAGCCCCAGGGGTCGTTGCTAATTGGCCGCCTCCAACGCGGCGGGCCACCCCGCCGCCCGCGCCAAAGGCGACGGACGCATAGCTCAGTTGGTAGAGCAGCTGACTCTTAATCAGCGGGTCCTTGGTTCGAGCCCAAGTGCGTCCACCACCTTCCTACCGCAGAAAATCAGGTTTTTCACGGCAGGATCGGTGTGCCTAGCGCCGCTCGCCCCGCTGGCGCCGCCACTCAGTCGTTCCGAGCCAGCACCGCCGCATAGGCCTGCGGATCGACGTTGCCGCCCGACAGCAGCACCAGCATGCCTTGCGTCGGCGCAACCTTGCCCGCCAGCAGCGCGGCGAGCGCGACGGCGCCGCCGGGTTCGACCACCAGCCGTAGCTGGCGCGCCGCCCAGCGCTGCGCGGCGCGCACGTCCGCTTCGCTGACCGACACGCCGGTCGCACCACGCCCTGCGAGCACCGCGAAAGTCAGCGGCGACACGCGCGGCGTCTGCAGCGCGTCGCAGGCGGTGTCCGGCGCGTCCGCGGCGACCGGCTCGATCCTCCCGGCTTCCAATGAGACGCGCATGTCGTCCCAGCCCGCCGGCTCGACGACAGTCACCCGGGCATCGGGCAGCGCCAGCGCGAGGCCGGCGGCAAGCCCGCCGCCGCCGCACGGGGTCACCGCATGGCGCACGGGGCCGAGCCCCTCCGCCGCCATCTGCGCCGCCGCCTCGATGCCGGCACTCCCCTGCCCCTCGATCACCCAGGGATCGTCGAAGCTCGGCACCAGCGTCGCGCCGCGCTGTGCCGCGAGGTCGCCTGCGATCCGCTCGCGGCTTTCGCTTCGGCGATCGTAGCCGACGATCTCGGCGCCCAGCGCCAGGGTCGCCGCACGCTTCACCTCGGGCGCGTCCGACGGCATCACGATCGTCGCCGGCATCCCCAGCCGCTGCGCCGCCCAGGCGACGCCCTGCGCGTGATTGCCCGAGGAGAAGGCGACGACCCCACGCGCTCGCGCCGCCGGGTCGAGCGTGGTAAGACGGTGCCACGCACCGCGGATCTTGAACGCGCCGACAGGCTGAAGCGATTCGGCCTTGAACGCGACGGCGACACCCTGGAGTTCGACGACGAATACCGGTGTCGGCGGGAGAATCCGGGCGATCTTGGCTGCCGCATCGCGGACGCCGGCGTGGGTCGGCTGTCGTACGAGAGTCACATTTCGTCTCCGTGGCGGCCGGTCTGCGAGTCAGGCGCTTTACACGCCGGACCACCGACCCTATGTGCGCCATCCGCTGCCCCATGGGACTTCCAACCGCAAGGCAGCTCTTGTGTCGAACAACCCCTTGGAGGTCCCTTGAATTGGCCGAACATCATAGCGCGTTGGGGCTAGCGATCGCCCATTCGACTGCCGCTCGTGGCGTCGACATCGCACAGCGTGCACCGGTCCAGCCGGTGACGCTCGTTCGCCCGCACGCCGCGCGTCGGGCCGCCCGCTTCTTCGTGGAGAAGTTTCCGGGCCGGTCGATGTATGCGGTGAAGGCGAATCCGTCTCCCGATCTGCTCCGCATCCTGTTCGACAGCGGCATCACGCACTACGACGTGGCCTCGATCGCCGAGGTGCGGCTGGTCGCGCGCACGCTGCCGGACGCGACGCTGTGCTTCATGCACCCGGTCAAGGCCGAGGAAGCGATCGCGGAAGCGTATTTCACGCACGGCGTGCGCACCTTCTCGCTCGACACGCTCGAGGAGCTGGAAAAGATCGTCCGCGCGACCCGCGGCGCCGAGGACCTGACGCTGTGCGTCCGGCTGCGCGTGTCGTCGGATCACTCGAAGCTCAGCCTCGCGTCGAAGTTCGGCGCAGCGCCGCACGAGGCGAAGGATCTGCTGTTCGCGGCGCGCCAGGCGGCCGACGCGCTCGGCATCTGCTTCCACGTCGGCAGCCAGGCGATGAGCCCGGAAGCCTATTCCAACGCGATGGAGCGCGTGCGCGCCGCCATCGTCGAGGCAGCCGTGACGGTGGACGTGATCGACGTGGGCGGTGGTTTTCCGTCGACCTATCCGGGCATGGAGCCGCCGCCGCTGGAGCGCTATTTCGAAACGATCCACCGCGCGTTCGAAAGCCTGCCGGTCTCCTATTCGGCCGAACTGTGGGCCGAGCCGGGCCGCGCGCTGTGCGCCGAGTACAGCTCGCTGGTGGTGCGAGTCGAGAAGCGCCGCGGCGCGGAATTGTACATCAACGACGGCGCCTATGGCGCGCTGTTCGACGCGGCGCACATCGGCTGGCGCTTTCCGGTGCAGCTGCTGCGCGAGCCGGAGTCGGATGCCAAGGACGTGGGCTTCAGCTTTTACGGCCCGACCTGCGACGACATGGACCATATGGCGGGTCCGTTCGACCTGCCGGCGGACAGCCGCGCGGGCGACTATGTCGAGATCGGCATGCTCGGCGCCTACGGCTGCGCGATGCGCACGGCGTTCAACGGCTTCGGATCGGAAGAGACGGTGATCGTCGAGGACGAGCCGATGGCCTCGCTCTACGTTGCGCTGGAAACGGCGGAACGCGAGCAGCGCTCGAACGTCATCAAGCTGTAACGGCCACGCGGCCAACCGACGCGGGCGGCGGGCGCTGATGCTCCCGCCGCCCTACGGGTTTCGTGCGTCCCCTTGAACGACGCCGGTCCTGAACATTGGGAAGACCATGACTGAGACCAAGACCAACGACAATCGCAAGGCCGAGCTGCTCTCGTCCGTCGTCGAGCACATCGACATCAAGAGCTTCGACGCGCGTCCGATCATCGATTCGATGCAGAAGATGAGCTTCACCAGCCGCGACCTGGCGCGCGCCACCGGCATCTACAACCAGATGCTCGAGGACAAGGACTGCTCGGTCTTCCTGGTGATCGCGGGCTCGACCTCGGCCGCAGGCTGCATGGATCTCTATGCCGAGCTGGTGCGCAACAACATGGTCGACGGCATCGTCGCGACCGGCGCCACCATCGTCGACATGGATTTCTTCGAAGGTCTCGGTCACAAGCACTATCAGGCGCTCGAGATCCCCGACGACGACACGCTGCGCTCGCTCTACATCGACCGCATCTACGACACCTACATCGACGAGGAAGACCTCCAGAACGTCGACCACACGATCTTCGAGATCGCCGAGACGCTGGAGCCCAAGGCCTATTCGAGCCGCGCGTTCATCCGCGAGATGGGCAAGTATCTCGTCGAGCACGGCAAGAAGGAGAACAGCCTCGTCAAGCTCGCCTATGAGCATGACGTGCCGATCTTCTGCCCGGCGTTCACCGACTCGTCGGCGGGCTTCGGCCTCGTCAAGCACCAGGTTGACGCGATGAAGGCGGGCAAGCCCTACCTCACCATCGACTCGATCGCGGACTTCCGCGAGCTGACCGACATCAAGATCGCAGCCGGCACCACCGGCCTGCTGATGATCGGCGGCGGCGTGCCCAAGAACTTCATCCAGGACACGGTCGTCTGCGCCGAGATCCTGGGCCACGAGGACGTCGAAGTGCACAAGTATGCGGTGCAGATCACCGTCGCCGACGTGCGCGACGGCGCCTGCTCGTCCTCGACCCTCCAGGAGGCGGCGAGCTGGGGCAAGGTTAACACCGGCATCGAGCAGATGGTGTTCGCGGAAGCGGGCTCGGTCATGCCGCTGCTGGCGTCCGACGCCTATCACCGCGGCCACTGGAAGAACCGCGCCAAGCGCGGCTGGGCCAAGCTGTTCGACGGCAAGTAAGCCCGTCCAGCGACCGGACCAAGGAACCCGCCCGGGCACGCGTCCGGGCGGGTTTTTCTTTGCGCGTGCGCGCGGTACGTCTTCCGCCGACGAAACGGAGAGGCTCCCATGACGTTCGACCGCCGCACCCTGCTCGGCACCGCGCTCGCGCTGCCCGTCGCCGCAGCCACCGGCGCGGAGGCGCAGCCCCGCGGCGGCATGACGCCCTGGCCGCCCGCCGAGCATTTCCGGCTGTGGCCCGGCAAGGCACCGGGCGCGCCGGCCCGTCTTCCCACGCCCAGGCCCGAGATGAGCGGCGATCCCAAGCGGCCCGAGCTGTGGATGCGCGGTACCGCCGACCCGATCGTCGCGGTGTACCGCCCTGCCCGCCCCGATGGCCGCGCCGTCCTGTCGATCCCCGGCGGCGGCTATGGCTTCGTGTCGCTGGAGAACGAGGGCATCGACGTGGCGAGCGTGCTCAACCCGCTCGGCATCACCGTCTTCGTGCTGAGCTATCGCCTGCCGGGCGACGGCTGGGCCGACCGCGCGGACGTGCCGCTGCAGGACGCGCAGCGGGCGATGCGGCTGATCCGTGCCAATGCCGTGCGCTACGGCATCGATGCGGCGAAACTGGGCGTGCTCGGCTTCTCCGCGGGCGGGCACCTCGCCGCCGCGCTGACCGTCGGCCATGACGACCGCGTCTATGCGCCGATCGACGCCGCCGACCGCCAATCGGCGCGTCCGGCATGGTCGGGGCTGGTCTATGCGGTCACTAGCCTGTCGAAGCCCGGCCTGCGCAGCGGCTCGGCCGACAACCTGCTCGGCCCCGATCCGACTCCGGAGACGCGCCGCCGCTACGACACGCCCGATCGGGTCACCACCGGCACCCCGCCGCTGTTCCTGGTGCACGCGATGGACGACCCGCTGGTTCCCCTCGAACAGAGCCTCGACCTGCTCGCCGCCGCCCGCGCCGCCAAGGTGCCGGTCGAAGCGCATTTCTACGAGAAGGGCGGCCACGGCTTCGGCGCCAAGCACCTGCCCGAGAGCGCGCCTGGCCGCGGCTGGCCGGAGCTCTACGACACATGGGTGCGCACCCATTTACCGTGAGGCGGCGCGGCGGGGTTCGGGGGAGCGTCGCCGGCGACTGATGCGTCGGCTTCTTTTACAGGCGTTTCAAAGAGGCACAGGCTGGTTGTCCACAGCGTTATTGATTCGTTTACTTTCGCGGCAGCCGTTCGCTATTTCCGGTTCTCTACAGTTCATCCGAAGGGGAACGGGAATGAAGATTTCGACGATCCTGTGCGCGGCGCTGGTCACCGTCGCAGCAGCGTCGCCGGCGATGGCGACCGGCAAGCATTGGTGGGGCGGCGGCTCGTCGGGCGGCCACAATGGTTCGTCGGGGGGAACCGGTTCGTCGGGAGGCACGCCCGCGCCGGTGCCGGAGCCCGCGTCGATGCTGCTGCTCGGCGGCGGCGCCGCTGCGCTCGCCTTCGCGCGCAAGCGTCGCGCCAAGTAACGGGAGGGGGCGGCGCGAGCCGCCCTTGTCTCACCCGAACAGGCGCCGCATCGCGCGGTCGAGCATCACCAGCTGCCACAGCGTGCGGCCGTGTTCGGCGCGTCCGGCGCGGTGATCGGCGGCTAGCCGTTCGATCGCGGCGGGTTCGAACCAGCTCGCCAGCACCGGCGAACGCGCCAGCGTCGCCGCCTCGGCGGCGAGCGCGCCGCGAAACCACGCGCTGACCGGGGTCACGAACCCCATCTTGGGCCGGTAGAGTATCTCCTTCGGCAGCCAGGGTTCGAGCGCCTTCTTCATCAGCCACTTGCCCTGCCCGCCGTGCAGCCGCAGCGCCGGCGGCAGCGTCGCGGCGAACTCGACCAGCCGATGGTCGAGCAGCGGCTCGCGCGCCTCCAGGCTCACCGCCATGCTTGTGCGATCGACCTTGGTGAGGATGTCACCGGGCAGCCAGTGCTTGAGATCGGCATATTGCGCGGCGTCCAGCGCGTCACGCCCCGGCGCCCCGCGCATCGTCGTCACGTACCGCGACTCGCCACGATAGCCCCCCAGCGTCGCGCGAGTCGCGGCGGTATAGAGCCGGCCGCGCGTGGCCGGCGTGGTGACGCCCACCGCCCGCGCATAGGCGGTGGCGCCATCGTCGGCGAGCGCCAGCAGCGTGGTCTTGGCGCGCAACGCTCGCGGCGCCCAATCCGCCTTGGGGTAGGCGGCGCCGAGCGCGCCGAACAGGCGCGACCGCCAATGGACAGGGAGCAGCCCACGGACCCGCTCCTCGGCGACGTGGAAGCGATAGCGGCGATAGCCGGCCAGCGTCTCGTCGGCGCCGTCGCCCGACAGCGCCACCGTGACCGTCTCGCGCGCCAGAGCGCACACCTGATAGGTCGCGAGCGCCGACGCGTCGGCGAAGGGCTCGTCGAACGCGTCGACCAGCGTGTCGATCAGCCCGAAATCGTCCGAAGCGACCACCCGGGTGCGGTGCTCGGTGGCGAAGCGCCGGGCGACGAGATCGGCATGCGCGCGCTCGTCGTGGCCGGCTTCCTCGAACCCGATGGTGCAGGTCTTGACCGGCTGGCGGCTCGTCTCGGCCATCAGCGCCACCACCGCCGAGCTGTCGACCCCGCCCGACAGGAAGGCGCCGAGCGGCACGTCGGCCACCATGCGTGAGCGCACCGCCTCGCGCAGGCGATACGCCAGCTCGGCAGTGAGGTCGCGGGTCGAGCCCTTCGCCCGCTGCGAGAAGTCGACGTCCCACCAGCGCACCGGCTGCGGCACCGACCGTCCGCGTTCGAGCCGCAGGAAATGGCCGGCGGGAAGCTTGCGCACGCCCGCGACCAGGCTCGCGTCGTCGGGCACGTAGCCGAGCGCCAGATAATCCTCGATCGCCGCCGGGTCGGGCGCGCGGCGCAGCAGCGGATGGGCGAGCAGCCCCTTGAGTTCGGAAGCGAAGGCAACCGCGCCGTCGGACAGCTCCACATAGTGGAGCGGCTTCACCCCCAGCCGGTCGCGCGCGAGAAACAGGCTGCGCGTCTCGGCATCGTAGAGCGCGAAGGCGAACATGCCGTTCAGCCGCGGCAGCAGGTCCGCCCCCCAGGCGCGCCAGCCGTGGAGCAGCACCTCGGTATCGCCATCGGTGACGAAGTGCGCGCCGAGGGCGACCAGCTCGGTGCGGATCTCGCGATAGTTGTAGATCTCACCGTTGAAGACGACGACGTGGCTCTCGCCGGCAGTCGCCATCGGCTGCGGGCTGCCGGCGACGTCGATGATCGACAGCCGCCGATGCCCCAGCCCGACGCCTGGGGCGGTCCAGATGCCCGAGCCGTCGGGGCCGCGGTGCGCGAGCGCGTCGGTCATCGCGTGCAGCCGCGCCGGCTCCACCGGCCGGGGCAGCGCGGGGTAATAGAGGCCGGCGATGCCGCACATCAGCGCGCGGTCCCGGCGATCCGATCGGCGAGGCGATCGATCGGCCCGGCAGCGGCGACGAAGTCTTCGGCGGCGGCGCGCGACTCCGGTCCACCGTGCGCCGAGACGAGCACCGCGACGGCGAGCGGCGATCCGCCGAGCAGCTTGGTGCGCAGCGTCTCCAGCTTGACGCGGCGCGCGCTGCCGGTGGTCACCCCGCCCAGCCGATACCAGGTGAAGGTCTGGCGTTCGACGGGACCTGGCGCGGTCATCCGCACCCCGGCCCCGCCGGCGATCGGCGCCAGATCCTGGACCCGGACCCAACGGTCGTTCTCACGGATCGCGCCCTGGCCGAAGCCGACCAGTTCCTTGCCCTCGTGCTGGTTGACATAGACCGCGATCGCCAGGTCCACGGTGCGCCCACGCGCGTCGGCATAGCGGCCGAGCAGCGTACGGTCGGCGCCGGGATAGGCCGGCGACCACGCGGGGCCGCCGTCCGCCGCCACCTGCCGCCAGCCGGGCACCTGCGGCAACGCCACGCGGGGCGGCAGCGGCGCGCTGCGCGCCTGGATCGCCGCAGCCCAGCCGGCGAACAGCAGCGCCGTGCCGAGCACCAGCGCGGTTGCGACAGGCAACCCCGCCCGGTGGCCGACCGGCCCCTGGAGCGCGGCGGGGTCGAACCAGGGCGCGTCGGGGTCGCGGTCGAACCAGCGCCAGCCGATCGCCATCACCGCGGCCATCACCAGCGCGAAGAACACCCAGCCGTAGACGATGTGGTCGAAGCCGGTCGCCGCCTCGACCGACGTGAGGTGCGCGGCATAGATCGTCCCCGCCGCGCGGACGCCGTTGGCGAGCACCGGCACCACCATCGCCATCGCCAGGAACGCGAGGCGGCGGCGCCAGCGAACGTAGCAGACATTGGCGACGAGGACGCCATAGGCCGCCATCGCGATCACGAACTTGGTGCCCGAACAGGCCTCTGCCACCTCGAAATAGCCGTTGGGGATGGTGATCAGCACGCCGTCGACCGCCGCGGGCACCCCAAGCAGGTGGAGCAGCGTCATCGTCTGGCGAACGGTCACCGCCTGGAGCGGCGCCTCGAGAAAATCGCCGAACGGCACGAGAAAGGCCATGTAGCCGAGCGGAAAGGCAAGGCCCCGCGCGACATTGGGTCCCAGCAGCGCCACCACCGCACCCGCCAGCATGGTCACCAGTCCGGCATGGCGGAACAGCGCCACCGCCGCGGCGTCGCCGACCAGCCAGAGCGCTCCGCCCATCGCCACCGGCAACACGCCCGGCCACCAGGATTGCGGCGTCAGCTGCAGAAGCTCGGCGCGGCGTTGCCACACCAGCCAGGCGAGGATCGGGGGCACGAACAGGCAGTGGCTGTAGGTGGTCGAGTTCCACCAGATGTCGAGCAGGTGTGCGACGTCGCGGCGGAAGAGCAGCAGCAACGCCGCCCAGGCAAGCGCCAAGCTGCCGAGCGCGCGCCGCCAGCGCCCATCCAAGCGGATCGTGTCCGCGGGTGCGATCACCGTGCTCATGCCCCTCCCCCGTCCAGCACCGCGTCGAGCGGCGCCAGCTGCGCATCCCAGCCGTAGCGGCGTTCGACCTGCGCCCGCGCCGCGGCACCGAGCGCCTGCGCCTCCGCGGGGTTCGCCAGCAGCGCCGCGACCACCGCGGCGAACGCGGCGGGCTCCTCGGCACCCCGCAGGCAGCCGGCGTGGTCGATTCCTTCGGCCGCCGCCGCCGAGGCCACCACCGGCCGCGCCATCGCCATCGCTTCGAGCACCTTGTTCTGCACCCCCCGTGCGATCCGCAGCGGCGCCACCACCACGTCCGCGGCCGCGAGCCAGCCGCGCACGTCGGCGACCTCGCCGGTCGCCCGCACGCCCGGCCGCCTGCCGAGCGCCTGCACCGCCTCACCCGGCGCGCGACCGACGATCGCGAAGCGCGTCTGCGGATGCTGCGCGCGGACCGTCGGCAGCACCTGATCGGCGAACCAGCGCACCGCATCGACGTTGGGACGATAGTCCATCTGGCCGGTGAAGACGATCAGCGGCCCGGCCTCGCCGACGGGTGCGACCGTCTGCGGATCGTAGAAGCCGGTATCGATGCCGTTGCCGACCGCCTGCACGCGCTCGGCGCCGGTCGCGGTGCGGAACAGCGCGGCTTCGGCGTCGCTCACGAACAGGCTGGCATCGGCGCGAGCGGCGACCTGCGCCTCGAACGCCTGAAGCAGCCGCGCCTCGCGGGACAGCATCCAGCGCATCGGCCCGCGCGCCTCGCCGGCATATTGCGCGAACTTGGCCGAATCCATGTCGACGAAATCCATCACCACGCGCGCGTCCTGCGCCTCCGGCAGATACTGCGCCATCTGGCCGGAGAAGACGTAGATCGTCTCGATCGACTCGCGCGCCAACACGTCGGCGACGGCGCGGCGCATCGCGCGATCGTCGAACGCGGTGAGCGACAGCGGCCGGCCGGTGAGCAGCGCCTCGGCCGCCGCCCGGCCGCGCCCCTTGCCGCGCCACAGGATGCTGCGGCTCGCGGTCGCCTCCACCAGCTCCGGCCGCGGCACCAGGTCGCGGCGATCGTCGGCGAAGGCGCAGAGGTGGACGCGGTGGTTGCGCGCAAGGTGCCGCAGCACGTGCCAGCCGCGGATCTTGTCGCCGCGGTCGGGCGGGAACGGGACGCGGTGGGCGAGGAACAGCAGCGCGCGCATCACCCCAGCCCGCGCGCGATCCACGGCCCCAGACGGTTGGCGATCGCCAGCGGCAGCCGCTGCCACGCGGCGATCTTGAGCCGGTATTTGGGGTTGAGCGGGCTCGCGTCACGCGGCGCGGCGCCGTCGCGGGTCCAGGTCGGATAGGCGAGCGGCTGCGGCACGAAGCCCCAGTTCTTCTTGAACGCGGCAGGTCCGGTGCCCGCCTTGGACCGTCCGAAGTCGAACGCGGTGCAGCCCCGTGCGCGGGCGTGGCGCATCAGCGCGAAGTACATCGCGTCGTTGGCGCGCAGCCCCCGCGCCGCGCGCGTTCCGCCCCCCCAATAGGGATAGACGGTGCCGCGCCAGTAGAGGCTGAGCACGCTCGCCACCGGCTTGCCGGCATGGCGGACGGTGAGGATATCGGCACCCTCGGGTCCGAACGCGTCCAGCACCTCGCGGAACAGTGCCCGCGGGAAGACCGGCGTGCCGAGATTGCGGACCGACTCGCCATAGACGGCGAAATGCTCCGCGCGGTCGCGCGGGCCGCGGCCGGTGACCACCTCCAGCTCGGCGGCCAGCGCCTTGCGCACCTCGGCGCGCTGCTTGCGCGGAATGGCGGCGAGTTCGGCGGCATCGTCGGCTGCGATCGGGCGCACGAAGCCCAGGTACCGGTCGGCGTCGACGCTCCACCCCGGGCCCTGCGGCACCGGGCCGCCGCGCAGCTCGATGGTCGGCGCGGCGGTGGCGTCGGCCATCGCCAACGCCTCGGCGACCAGCGCCGCTTCCGCGGCCGGATCGTCGCCCAGCACCCCGCCGCCGACTCCGAAGCCGGTCGAGACCAATGCCGCGCCGAACAGCCGCGAGCGTACGATGGTGATCGGAAGCATGCCGACCAGATCCGTCCCCCGCTCGGCCAGTAGCAGCGTGAAGCGCTGGCCGGTCGCCCGCGCCGTCGCCAGCCCCCAGGCGGGCAGATGGAAGGGCGTCCCCCCCGGATGCGCCGCGACGAAGGCGTCCACGCGCGCCACCTCGCCGGAATCGTTCAGCCGGGCCGCGCGGACAGTGACGCCCGCAGCACCGTGGGTCACGCCTGCGCCTCGGCCGCGACGATCGCATCGGCACGCCCCCAGGCATGGCGGCCGAGCAACCCGCGCAGCTTGCCCTCCATCGCGCCGAGCCGGGAATAGTGGCGGATGCGGGAGCGCAGCGGCGCGCGCGCGACCCGCGGCTGGCCCGGATCGATCTCCCACGGGTGGAAGTAGAACATCGCCGGTCGCGTCTCCGCGGCGTTGGCGTGGCGCACCGCGCGGTCGGTGATCCCGGCGGGCAACAGCCGGAAGAAGCCGCCGCCTGCCGGCACCTGCCGCCCGAGCAGTTGTGCGGTGGTGATCGGCCATTCGATCAGCTCAGCGTCGGTGAGCGGGCGGAAGGCGTGCGGCGGCGCGTCGGGCCAGCCGTAATGGTCGTGCCGGACCGGCGCGACGCTGGAGGAATAGCGATAGCCCGCCTCGGCCAGGATCGGGTGCGCCCAGGGCGTGCGCGTATCGATCGAGAAGCTCGGCGCGCGATAGCCGGTGACGGGAACGCCGCCGGCTTCCTCCAGCGCCGATCGCGCACGCGCGAGGTCGGCCCGGAACTGCTCGGGCGTGAGGGTGAACACGCGCCGGTGGTCCCAGCCGTGGCTCGCAACCTCGTGTCCCGCCTCGGCGATGCGGCGGATCAGCTTGGGCGCGCGCTCGGCGACCCAGCCGAGGGTGAAGAAGGTCGCGGTGGTGCCGGTCTCGGCGAACAGCGCCAGTACGCGGTCGGTATTCGCCTCGACCCGGCTCTCCAGCCGCGGCCAGCTGTCGCGGTCGATAACCGTCTCGAACGCGCCGACCTGGAACCAGTCCTCGACGTCCACCGACATGGCATTGCGCATCGCCGTCGGCTCAGGCGGCGGTGCCGTGCAGCCGGTCGATATCGGGCCGGCGGTCCTCGCCCTCCACCCAATCGACCAGCAGCATCAGCACGCGGCGCAGCGTCTCGTCCTGCTCGCTGACCCGCGCCTCGAGCTTGGCGAGGCGGTCGAGCAGCGGCGCGAGGTCGGCCTGCTGGACACCCGGCTGCGACGGCACCGCATGAAGCACGCCGCGCATCGGACGCGGCGCATCGGGCGAGGGCGTCGGCGTCATCGACAGCGGCGCGGCGACCTCCGCCTCTTCCGAATGGCCGACGTCGTCGTCGAGTTCGCCTGCGACCGTATCGATCTCGTCGGTGTCGAACCGCTCGATCTCCTCGACCCCGCCCAGCAGCAGCACCCGGCTCATCAGCAGGTTGAGGCGGCGCGGCACGCCGCCCGACCAGCGGTGCAGCGCCTCGATCGCCTCGGGCGTGAAGTCGGGGCGACCGTTCCAACCGACCAGCGACAGCCGGTGGACCACATAGGGCTCGACCTCGTGCGCCTCCATCGGCTCGAGGTGGTGCATCGCGATCACGCGCTGGCGCAGCTGCTCGACGCGGCCGGAGCCCTGCAGCCGCTCGCGGAACTCGGGCTGGCCGAGCAGGAAGATCTGGAGCAGCGCATGGCCGCCCGCCTGGAAGTTGGAGAGCATCCGCAGCTCTTCGAGCGCGGAGAGCGGCAGCGACTGCGCCTCGTCCACCACCAGCAGCGTGCGGCGCCCGCCGCGCGCGACGGCGTGCAGCCCGCGCTCGATCGCGGACAGCAGCTGCGCCTTGGACAGGCCGGCGCCGTCGGTGCCGAGGCCCGAGGCGATCACCTGCAACAGGTCCTCGGGCTCCAGCTGGGTGGTGACCAGGCGAATGACGTTCAGCCGACCCGGATCGATCGTCGATAGCACATGGCCGAGCAGCGTCGTCTTGCCCGCACCGGGTTCGCCGGTGATGACGATGAAGCCCTCGCCCTCGCTCAGGCCATAGGTCAGATAGGCCATCGCCTTGCGATGCGTCGCGGTGTCGAACCAGAAGGCCGGATCCGGCGTCAGCTGGAACGGCTTGCCCGTCAGGCCGTAGAAGTCGTCGTACATCGTCCCGGCCTCCTCAGAAGCGGTAGCCGAAGGCGAGAAGCGCCTGAGCGATCCACGCGCTCTCGCCCGCATCGGCATCATAAGTGTACAATCCCCCGGACAGGGTACCATAGGCCCGTCCGAAGCTGCGGTAATAGGCGCCCTGCACGCCCCCGCCCCAGCTGTCGAATCCGCCTTCGCCGCCGCCGGAGAAATAGTTGGCGTAGAGATCGGCGGTGATGCCCGAGCGCGAATCGAGCGAGCGCTGGGCGAACGCCTGGGCGTAATAGCTCTCGTCGTCGCCGCGATCGAAGACGCTGTTGGGGATCGCCGGCAGGAAATAATGGCGGTGGGCATAGCCAGCCCCGACGCCGAAGCGCGTCGCGCCGCGGCTCACCGAATACACCGCATCCACGCCGCGCGCACGGTAAACCGAGCCCGAAGCGGACTGGAAAATCGGCGTCAGGCAGCCGCCGGGCTGCGGCGCCCCCGAGTCCCCGCTGCCGTCGCCGAACACGCAGCCGCTGTAGCGGTTGCCGAACGGATCGGCGCCGCCGGTGAAGAAGCTGGTCGGCAGCGAATCGAGGCCGTTGGTCAGTTGCTGGCCGAAGGTGGTGACGGTGTCGTAGACGCGGACCTGCAGCCCGGAGGCGGGCGAGGTCTGCCACTCCAACGACCCGGTGTAGATCATGCTGCCGTAGCGCTGGCCGATCCGCGCCTCCAGCGCGAAGCGCGGCGTCGGCCGCCACATCACGCCCGCATCCCAGATCACGCCGTCGATGTCATAGGCGAGCCGGATCGGCGACGCGGGATCGGTGACGTAGCGCCCGGAGCCGTCGGCGATGGGAAAACCGTCCTCATCGAGCAGCGGGTCGCGCTGGCCGACGCGGATCTGCTCCCAGCCGATGCCGCCGACGATCGCCAGCTCGCGGCTGACCGGCATCAGCCCGTCGAGCCGCAGGAACTTGCCCTCGTAGAACTGGTCGAGCTGGCTGGAGTCCTCGCGCACGAAGCCGCCCGACAGCTTCAGACCGACCGGCAGCACCGTGCCCGGGCGCGTGGCGAGGCTGCCCCGCACCTGATGGCTGGTCGATTCCTGAAAATAGTCGAGCGCACGGTCGGTGCCGAAGCGGAAGGTGTCGGGCGAATCCGCCTTGGTGTAGGCGATGCGATAGCCGGCATCGACCGCGACCGGCCCCGCCTGGGTCGAGAACGACGGGCCGCCGTAGAGCGAGTAGAGCTGCGCGTTGCCGCCGCTGCCATAGCCGCCGATATAGGCCGGCGCGTAGCCGCCGATGCCGGACCGCATCCGCGTCGCGAGCGCGCCGGCTTCGAGCGAAAGCGTGCGGGTGAGCTGGACGTTCGCCTGTGCCAGACCCGAATGGGTCTCGCTGTCGCCGACGTCGTCGCCCCAGCCGATCTGCCGCTGATACTGGTAGCTCGCCTGCACCTGGACGCGGCGGCTGCGCACGGTCGCGTCTACCCCGGCGGTCAGCTGGGTGTAGGTGAGCACGTCGTCGTTGGTGAGATCGGCGACCACGCCCTGGCCGATCTCGACATAGGGCGAGACCTGCGTGGTGCGCGTCTGCGCGGCGCGCGGCTGTGCGGTGCGCGTCTGCGCCGCGGCGGGCAGCGCCGCCGTCGTCGCGATCAGCGCACTCCCGGCAAGCCAAGCGGCACGGCTCACGCCTCTTCCTCCGCCTCGTAATAGCTGCCGAAGCGATGGCCGCGCGGCTGGAGCGACACGGCGTTGAGCAGCAGCTGGACGGTCTCGCAGCCGTCGAGCAGCGCCACCGCCTCGCGCAGGTCGCTTTCGCCGGTGCGGTCGGCGCGCACCACCATCAGCACCTGGCCGACATGCTCCGCCAGCGCGGACGCCGTCGAGGCGGCGAGCACCGGCGCCGAATCGAACAGCATCAGCCGGCGCGGCTGCGCCTGTTCGAGCCGGTCGAGCAGCGCGCGGGCGCGCTCGCTCGCCAGCAGTTCGGTGTCGCTGTCGCTGCGCGTGCCCGCGGGCAGCACCGACAGGTGCGGCACGTCGGTGGGGATGATGCAGCTTTCGAGATCGACGCTCGGGTCGGCGAGCGCATCGAGCAGCCCCGGCCCCGCCGGCAGCCCGAGCGTGTCGGGAACGTCCGGCTTGGCGAAATCGGCGTCGACCAGCAGCACTTCCCAATCGCGCTCGGCGGCGAGCGACAGCGACAGGTTGACCGCGCAGAAGGTCTTGCCCTCGTCCGGGTGCGCCGAGCAGACCAGCACGCTCAGCGGCCGCCCGCCGGCGCCGCGCGCGGCGAGCAGCTGGCGCTTCACCAGACGGAACTCCTCGGCAAGCGTCGAGACGGCGCCGCCGGGCACGAGCATGCCGCGCTCCGCCAGCCGGACGCGATCGATCGGCTCGGGCGCGCGCGCCGGCACCGGCGCCACCTCGGGCGCGACCGCCATCGGCGCGGACACGGGCGAAGAGCCGCCCGGGCGCAGGCCGACGCCCGGCTGGAAGCCGTAGCGCTCGACCGCGCGTTCGAGCAGCGAATTGCGGCGGCGGGGCGGCGGGGGTGCGCTGTTCATCGGATCTTCCTCACGCTGCCGCCAGCCCGCGCATCGCGAACTCCACGCCGAGCAGCGCCACCGCGGCGACGCCGAGCGCGGCGGTCGCGCCGACGAACAGCTTCAGCCGCCGAGCGCGCAGCTGGCGCTGGGCGTCGGTCAGCACTTCGCCGATCGATCCGATCACCGGCAGGCCGCTCGCCCGCTCGAGCCGAGTCGCGGTCGAGAAGGTCGACTTGAGCTTGCCCAGCGCGAACGCCACCGCCACGCCCCCGCCGATGCCGGCGACGAGCACCGCCAGCAGCAGCAGCGGCCGGTTGGGCGAGGTGGGAACGCTCGGCTGCGACGGCGGGTCGATCAGGCTAAACTTGACCGCGTCGGTCTCGTTCTGGACCTGACGGCGCAGCCGCACCTGCTCGCGGTCGGCGAGCAGCTGGTCGTACTGCGTCTTCATCGCGGCGATGTCCTGGTCGAGCTGCGCCTGCTCGGCGGCAGCGGCCGGATCCTGCGCCATCTTCGCCTGGAGGCTGCCGAGCTGCGCCTCGATCTGTCCCTTGCGTTGCGCGAGCTCGGCGACGCGGGCCGATCGTTCGGTGCGCATCGACTGGAGCTGGAGATAGAGGGGGTTGGCCTGCGCGCCCGTGCCGCCGCTCCGCGTCACCGGCTCGTTGCGTGCCGCCGCGCGCGCGACCGCAAGCTGCCGGTTGAGCGCGATCATGTCGGGATGCTGGTCGGTCCAGCCCCGGCCGCGCCCTTCGGCGAGCTGTCCCTCGATCGCCGCGACGCGCGCCCGCGCCGGGCCCGCCGAGGCGGTGCCGCCTTCGCCGGCGGTCGTCGCCGCCGTCGCAGCGAGCTGGCCGTTGACGGCCGAGAGGCTGCTGTTCGCAGCCGCGAGATCGGCATCGATCTGCGCCAGCTGCTCGCGCGCCTGGCTCATCCGGTCGTCGAGCGCACCGCTGCCGGGGAGTAGGTTGAGGAACTGCGCCTGGAACGCCTGCCGCTTGGCCTCGGCCTCAGCGAGCTGCCGCTGGCGCGTCGCCAGCTGCTGGTCGAGGAAGCGCAGCGACTGGCTGGTCGCATCGCGCCCGCTCGCCAGATTGTCCGCGACGAACAGGTCGACCATCTTCTGGACGACTTCGCGCGCGGTGCGTCCGTCGCCCAGCGTCGCCGAAATCTCGAACAGATTGTCCTGCTGCGCGACGATGCGGATCGCGTTCTGCAGCATCCCGATGCGCTCGGCGAGGTCCCGGTCGTTGGCGACGGTGTTCGCCAGGCTGGTGCCGCGGACGACCTTGTCGAGATTGTAGGCGGAGACCAGCGTCTGGCGAACGCGGTCGAGATCGTCGCCCTGCTGGACCTCGACCCCGCCGGTGGCGCTTCCCGCCGGCAGGATCGAGCGCATTTGGACGGACAGCCGCGCGACCGAGGTGTAGCGGTTGGGGATCTGCGACACGGCAAGCCAGCCGACCAGGCAGATCGCCCAGGCGACGCCCAGCGCCACCCAGCGCCGCAGCCACACCGCGTGCGCCGCGGCGCGCAGTTCGTCGAGAAGACCGTCCACCCGCAGCCCCTCTTAGAACATGGTTTCCGGGATGATGATCACATCCCCGGGCGCCAGCCGCACGTTGGCGCTGGTATCGCCATCCTTCAGCAGGCTGGAGATGCGCAGGCCATATTCCTCCTGCTTGCCGGTCTCGCGGTCGAAGCGGACCAGCCGCGCGCGATTGCCGGCGGCGAACTCGTTCAGCCCGCCGACCGAGATCATCGCGTCGAGCAGCGTCATGTTGGCGCGATACGGCAGCGACGCCGGCTTGCCCGTGGCGCCGACCACACGCACCTGCTGGCTGTAGGTGCCGGAGAAATTCTCCACGATCACCGACACCAGCGGGTTCTGGATATATTCGCCCAGCGCCAGCTTCATGTCGTCGGCGAGCATCTTGGGCGTCTTGCCGACCGCGGGCATGTCGCTGATCAGCGGCGTGGTGATGCGGCCGTCGGGACGCACCTGGACCTTGGCCGACAGCTCCGGATTGCGCCACACGAAGACGTTGAGCTGGTCGAGCGGGCCGATCACGTAATCCTCGCCCGGCGTCTCGTTGGCGGTCACGAAGGCGGCAGGAGGCAGCTCGGCCCGCGTCGTCGCGCATCCGCCGACCAGCACCGCCGCGAGAGCCGCGACGCCGACGATCGACGGAAACCTGTGCACGCGCATGGCAAACCCCTTGTTCAGCAATATGGGCCCGCAGCAGCGGGCAGGATCGTGGGTGCCGTATACCCGGCACGGTAAAGATTGGGTTAGATGAAACCGGCGGTTTTCCGCGCCTCGGCGTGCCATATCGGGAAGGCTCCCGACCGGCCGTCCTCGCGTCGCGGCGCCCCGCGGGACGTTCGGAAGGGCGATTAACGACCGCGTGTCGAACCGGTTCCGCCGACCACCAATTCGCGGGCCGGCGGGTGGCCCAGGAACGCCGCCGGGCTGGCGGTCGCGCCATAGGCGCCGGCGAGGAACAGCGCGACGAGATCGCCCACCGCCACCGGCGGCAGCGCGACCCGGTCGCCGAGCCGGTCCAACGGCGTGCACAGGCAGCCGACCACCGACGCGGTCTGCGTCGCCGGCTCGCGCATCCGCGCGGCGATCGCGAGCGGATAGTTGCGGCGCACGACCGTGCCGAAGTTGCCGCTGGCCGCAAGCTGGTGGTGCAGCCCGCCGTCGACCACCACGAAGCGCTCGCCGCCGCTGTCCTTCACGTCGACGACGTGGGTGAGGTAGACGCCCGCCTCCCCCACCAGCCAACGGCCGAGCTCGATCGCGAAGCCGCTCTCCGCCAGCACCGGCGGCCGCGCATCGAGCACCTCGCCCAGCGCCGCGCCGATCGCCGCGACGTCTACCGGGGTATCGCCGGCGAAATACGGGATGCCGAACCCGCCGCCCAAGTTGACCAGCGGCGGCACGGCGCCCGCCTCGTCCGCCAGCCGCGCGGCCAGCGCGACGGTTGCCGCCTGGGTCTCGACGATCGCCGCGGTGTCGAGCGATTGCGAGCCGGCGAAGATGTGGAAGCCGCGCCATTCGGCGCCGGCGTCGCGGATCGTGCGGACCAGTGCCGGCACCCGCGCGGCATCGACCCCGAAGGGCGATGCGCGGCCGCCCATCCGCATGCCGGAGCCGCGCAACTCGAAGTCGGGATTGACCCGCACCGCCAGCCGCGGCGCGATGCCGCTGCGCTCGCCGATCGCCAGCGCCCGCACGACTTCGCCCTCGGATTCGGCGTTGAGCGTGGCGCCGGCCGCGATGGCAACGGCGAGTTCGTCGTCGCGCTTGCCGGGGCCGGCGAAGCTGATCTCGCCCGCCGGCTTCACCGCCAGGGCGCGCGCCAGTTCGCCGCCCGAGGCGACGTCGAGCCCGTCGACCAGCGGCGCGATGCCGGCGAGCAGGTCGGGATGGGGGTTCGCCTTGATCGCGTAGTGAACGCCGACGCCCTGCGGCAGCGCCCGCCGCAGCAGCGCGATGCGCTCGGCGACCAGTCCCAGGTCGTAGACGAACAGCGGCGTGTCGCCGGCGCGCGCGACCAGCGCCTCGGCAGCTTCCCCGCCGATCGTCAGCCGATCCTGCCCGGCGAAGGCGGCGGGGATCGGTCCGGTCGGCTTCATCGCACTCTCCATTCGGCGAGGATCGCCGCACGCAATCCGCTGCGGTCGAGCTTGCCGTTGGCGTTGCGCGGCAAGGCGTCGAGCCAGCGGTAGTGGCTGGGCTGCTGGAACGCCGGCAGCTCGCGCCGCAGCCGCTCGCACAGCCGTGCCTCGATCCCGGCGCCGTCGCCGCGAGCCACTACCAGGATCGCCTGACCGAGCCGTTCGTCCGGCACCCCGAACGCCGCTGCCTCTTCGACCTCGCCGCCGGCGAGCACCGCCTCCTCGATCTCCGTCGGGCTGATACGGTTGCCCGCGCTCTTGATCATCTCGTCGTCGCGGCCGACGAAGCGCAGCAGACCGTCGGCGCCTTCCACCACCGTGTCGCCGGACCAGACCGCGGTGCCGCGGTGCTCGGCGAACGCCGGCGCGGGGCGGAAGCGCTGGGCGGTGCGCTCGGCATCCCGCCAATAGCCCTGCGCGACCAGCGGCCCGGCGTGGACCAGCTCGCCCGGCTCGCCCGCGGCGGCACGGCTGCCGTCGGGGCGCACCACCAGCACCTCGGCGAAGGGAATCGCGCGGCCGATAGAGTCGGGTGCGGCGTCGACCAGCGCAGGATCGAGGAAGGTCGAGCGGAACGCCTCGGTCAGCCCGTACATCGGGTAGAGATCGGCAGCGGGAAAGCGCTCGCGCAGCGCGCGAACCATCCGCGGCGTCAGCGCGCCGCCGGAATTGGTCAGTCGCCGCAGCTGCGCCGCGGCTTCCGCCGGCCAGTTCGCCTCGAGCAGCTGCGTCCACAGCGGCGGAACGCCGGCGAGCGTGGTGATGCCCTGCGCCGCCACCGCCTTCACCACGTCGCGCGGCGTGAGATAGTCGAGCGGCACCACGCAGCCGCCCGCCGCCCAGGTCGACAACAGCTGGTTCTGGCCATAGTCGAAGCTCAGCGGCAGCACGCCGAGCACGCGATCATCCGGCGCGAGCTTCAGATAGTGCGCGACCGACACGGCGCCGAGCCATAGATTGGCGTGGCTGAGCATCACCCCTTTCGGCTTTCCGGTCGAACCCGAGGTGTAGAGGATCGCCGCCAGCGTGTCCGGCGTCGCCCGTGACGGCGGCAGCGCGTCGGCGGCGTGGGCAAGCGCATCCTCTTCGGCGGCGACCGCGCAGCCCCTGGGCACGTCGCCGGGTTCGAGCAGCCCCGCGCGCACCGGCTGGGTCACCAGCAGCGCCGCACCGCTGTCGCCAAGGATGTGCGCAACCTGCGCGCGCTTGAGCACCGGATTGACGGGCACGTGGACGAGCCCGGAACGCGGCGCGGCGAGCGGCAGCAGGCAGGCGGTGCGCGTTTTTGGCAGCCAGCTCGCCACCCGGTCGCCCGGTGCCAGGCCCTGCGCGGCGAGCCAGTGCGCCAGCCGTCCGACCGCCCGTTCCAGCCCCGCATAGTCGAGCGTGCCGTCCCTGGACGACAGCGCGGGCGCCGCCGGATCGCCACGCAGCGGCAGCGTGTCGATCGGCCGGGGGGTGGGGTCGAGCGGAACCATCGTCGCTGCGCATAGCCGATGCCGCCGCCAAAGCCACGCATGCGGGTGCGAACCTTGGCTTTTACCCGCGCGGGCACTAACAGCGGGCGCGATTTGGCGGGAGGACAAGCCGTTGGTTCCTGAAAGCGCGAGCGAGATCGAAAACACCGTGCGCGCGGTGCTGCGCGACGTGCTGGGGCTGTCGGCCGAGCGCGCCGCTGCCTTCGACGCGAACACGCCGCTGTTCGGTGCGCTGCCCGAGCTGGACTCGATGGCGGTGGCGGGCGTGCTCACCGAGCTGGAGGACCGGCTCGGCATCCTCATTGAGGACGACGACATCGACGGCGAGACGCTGGAGAGCTTCGGCTCGCTGACCCGCTTCGCGACGGGCAAGGCGCTGCTTTGATCCAAGCCTATGACTGGCGCGGCGGCAGCGAGGCGATGGTGCGCTTCGGGCCTGCCGCGGCGCCGGTCGTGGTGGTGGCGCTGCCGCCGTTCGAGGAGGCGAACCGCACCCGCACGCTGGCGGTGGCCATGCTGCGCGCGCTCGCCGAGGACGGTATCGCGGGCGCACTCCCCGACCTGCCGGCACAGGGCGAGAGCCTGCTTCCGACCGAAGCGGCATGCCTCGCCGACTGGCGCGCGGCCTTCACGGCTGCGGTCGAGACGCTGCCGCAACCGCGTTTCGCGCTCAGCATCCGGGCCGGGGCGCTGATCGACGGCGAGGCGGCCGTGCACGGCCGCTGGTCGCTGTCGCCGCAGACCGGTGCCGAGCTGGTGCGCGAGCTGCACCGCATCCGCCGCGCCGGCGAGGCTGCCGAGATCCCCTCCGACGCCATCGCCGAAGTCGCCGGCAACCGCATCGCGGCCGCCCTGCTCGACGACCTTGCCTCTGCCAAGTCGGGCGGGATCGACCGCACCCTGCGGCTGGACGGCGACGCGCGGGCGGCCGACCACCGCCTCCCCTTCCCGCCGCCGTGGCGCCGCGCCGAGCCGGACTGCGATGCCGCCCTCGCCCGCGCGCTTGCCGCCGACGTCGCGCACTGGGTGCGGACATGCGCCGACTGATCGAGGTCGCCTGCGAGGGCGAGACGCTCGCCGCGACCCTCGACGCGGCAGCAGGCACCACCGGGCTGCTGATCGTGTCCGGCGGCAACGAACTGCGCATCGGCGCGCACCGCGGCATGGCGCTGCTCGCCCAGGCGATCGCGGCGGCGGGCACGCCGGTGCTGCGCTACGATCGACGCGGCATCGGCGATTCGACCGGCACCAACCGCGGCTATGCCGCAGGCGCAGCCGATCTCGCCGCAGCCGCAGCCGCGTTCCGC
Source organism: Sphingomonas mangrovi (assembly GCF_047975845.1). Classification (NCBI taxonomy): domain Bacteria; kingdom Pseudomonadati; phylum Pseudomonadota; class Alphaproteobacteria; order Sphingomonadales; family Sphingomonadaceae; genus Sphingomonas; species Sphingomonas mangrovi. Next base: position 57,447 of record NZ_JBIUCZ010000021.1, read on the forward strand.
GCGCAGGGCGTCACCCGCATCCTAGGCTTCGGCAACTGCGATGCGGCGACCACGCTGGCACTGTTCCATCACGCGGCCGGGATCGACCGGCTGCTGCTCGCCAATCCGTGGCTGGTCGAAAGCGACGGTAACACGCCGCCCGCCGCCGCGGTCCGGGCGCGCTATGCCGAACGGCTCGCCGACCCGCGCCAGTGGCTGCGGCTGCTGCGTGGGCAGGTCGACGTGCGCAAGCTCGCCGGCGGGCTGCGCAGGTTGGCGCAGCCGACGCCGACCGGGCTTGCCGAGCGCGTCGCCGCCGCGCTCGCGGCGAGCGAGGTACCGGCGACGCTGCTGCTCGCCCGCCGCGACAACACCGCCATCGCCTGTGCCGAGGCATGGCGCGGCCGCGCCTTCGATACGGTGCGCGGCCGCGTGCCCGTGCTGGAGCACGACAGCGCCAGCCACAGCTTCGCACACGCCGCCGACGCCGCTTGGCTCAGAGACCGGGTACGTGACGCACTGGCGTAGACGGTTTCGCCGCTCTTCCGACGGACCGTTCCCCGGCTAAGGCCGGGGTCCAATTTCGGTGGAGCTGGATCGGGGCACGCCACCACCTCCTACGTCACTCGGCCGCTTCGGCGACCTTCTCGAATTCCGCTTCGGCCAGGAAGCGCTCGGCGTCGAGCGCGGCCATGCAGCCGGTGCCGGCCGCGGTCACCGCCTGGCGATAGACCTTGTCGGTCACGTCGCCGCACGCGAACACGCCCGGCACGTTGGTGCGGGTCGAGCCCTTCTCGACGACGATATAGCCGTCGTCGTCCAGCTCGACGTGGCCGCGGAACAGCTCGGTCGCCGGGTGGTGGCCGATCGCGACGAAGCCGCCGTCGACCGCGAGTTCGGACAGTTCGCCGGTGACCGTGTCCTTGAGCTCGATGCCGACCAGCCCGACGTTGCCGCCGCCGTCGAGGAAGCGCTCGACCTTCTTGTTCCAGAGTACGTTGACGCTCTCGTGCGCGAACAGCCGCTCCTGCAGGATCCGCTCCGCACGGAAGCTGTCGCGGCGGTGGATGATCGTCACGTCGGGCGAGTGGTTGGTGAGGTAGAGCGCTTCCTCGACCGCGGTGTTGCCGCCGCCGATCACCGCCACCTTCTTGCCGCGGTAGAAGAAACCGTCGCACGTCGCGCAGGCGCTGACGCCCTTGCCCTTCAAGGCTTCCTCGCTGTCGAGGCCCAGCCAGCGTGCCTGCGCGCCGGTGGCGATCACCAGCACCTCGCCCTCATAGACGTCGCCGCCGTCGCCGATCAGGCGGAACGGCCGCTGGCTGACGTCCACCTCGACGATGGTGTCGTACATCATTCGCGTGCCGACATGCTCGGCCTGCGCCTGCATCTGCTCCATCAGCCACGGCCCCTGGATCACCTCCGCAAAGCCCGGATAGTTCTCGACGTCCGTGGTGGTGGTGAGCTGCCCGCCCGGCTGGATCCCCTGCACCACGATCGGGTTCATGCCGGCGCGCGCGCCGTAGATGGCGGCGGAGAGCCCGGCCGGGCCGGAACCCAGGATCAGCATGCGGGTGGTGTGGGTGGTCATTGTCTATCCGTCTCGAAACTGTCTGGCGCCCTTAACGGCAGGGCGGGTAAGACCGCAACATGGGGATGCAGGCCGCCGGCCCCAAGCGCCCCCGCGGCTGGCATCGCACGAGCCGAGCGCATAGGCTGGCAGCCATGCTCAACCGCCTGTTCCTGTTCGTCGCGGCGCTGATCGCCGTCCCCGCCCTCGCTCAGACGCCGGCTTCCCCGCCCCCGGCGCCCGGCACCGCCCGCGTCGCGCTGAACACGAGCGAGGGGCGCGTCGTGATCGAACTGGAAACCACCCGCGCGCCGATCACCGCCGCCAATTTCCTGCGCTACGTCGACCAAAAGCGGCTCGACGGCACCGTCTTCTACCGCACCGTGCGCGTGACGCCCGAGTTCGGCTTCGTCCAGTTCGGCGTACAGAACGAGCCCAAGCGCGTGCTGCCGCCGATCGAGCACGAGTCCACCACCCAGACCGGCGTCCGCCACGTCGACGGCGCGATCTCGGTCGCGCGACTCGCACCGGGCACCGCGCAGGGCGACTTCACGATCAGCGTCGGCGCCCAGCCCTCGCTCGACGCCGATCCCAGCCGCCCGGGCGACAACCTCGGCTATGCCGCGTTCGGCCGAGTGGTGGAGGGGATGGACGTGATCCACCACATCCTCAACGCGCCCGTCCGCGAAGGCGGGCACTTCAAGGGCGAGATGCTCGCGGAACCGATCCGCGTGCGGTCGGCACGGAGGATGGAATAGGGCTCGCGGGGTAACCCACTGCGCATTTTCCTACCCTCCCTCTCTCCACCCCCACTCGTCACCCCAAGCGAAGGCTGGGGTCTCCCGCGGCTCCTGCCCCGCCCCTCGCCAGAGACCCCAGCCTTCGCGGGACATTTGCATAACCGGTTTTTTGGTGAAGCGGTGGCGTGAATGGTGGTTGCGGCGGCGGGAGTGGCGACGCGGCGGGGATCGGGTGGGTGAGCTG
>NZ_JBIUCZ010000022.1:0-59633 GCF_047975845.1 Sphingomonas mangrovi
CGCACACCGTTCCGCATACGAGAGCTGTCGGTACCTGGTTCCCATCGCAACACCTCAACCTGGTGTTGCACTTCGTTTGTGAACTCGGGGCATCCATTCGCGCTCCGCGTCTGCATCTGGCGAAGCGGCAATGGATCCTGACTTCCGTCAGGATGACCGGTAAAGCGCGGACGGTCGTCGAGAGCCGGCCCGCCTCCCAATCACGCCTTGCCGGCGTAGATCATCCGGCCTTCGCCCAGCATCGCGAACACCTGCGGCAGGTCCTGCTCGCCGACAGCGAAGCAGCCCTGGCTGCGGCCGAGCATGCCGTGGCTCTGGATCATGTCCGGATTGGCATACCAGGCGCCGTGGATCACGATCGCCCGCGAGCGCGCGTTGTCGTTGGTCGAATCGAGCCCGACGATGCGCTGCGAACGACCGTGCTTGCCGACGTAATAATCGGCAGTCACGAACGCGCCCTGGCAGGTCGCGTTCGAGTTCGGCTCGTTCGAGAAGCGCTGCAGCATGCCCGAGTGCGACGGGTCCGATCCGCTGCCGTGCGCGACGAGCATCGCCGTGACTTCGCCCTGCTCCAGGTCGATGAACTGGAACCGGTGTTCGCTCGACGGCGCGTCGAAGTCGGCGATGGCGATGCGGTCGCGACGGCGGACGCGGTCGCCATGCGTGTCAAGCGCTGCGATCGCGCGGTCGAACAGCTCCGGCTGCACGCCGCGCGGCGCGCGCACGCTCGCTGCCTTGGGTTCGGCGAAGATCCGCCGGCGCACCGGCGTCGGAACGGGCTTGGGCGCCACGCGGTCCGCGGAGCCGACGGTGCTGCGCGTCACCGCGAACGCGGCAAGCGCAGCGGCCGAGCCCAGGATCGCACGGCGCGAGCGAACGGTGTCGTCGAATTGCATCCAGCCTCCAAATCGATTGCTTCGGACGGCGGCCAAAGGCCTGCTTTCGTCCACAAGTATCTAATTTGGGGAACTTTTTTGCAATTTCAACCGAACGGGTCCGGTGCCCGGCCCGCCGCAGCCCGGGTTCGGGTCAGGCCATCGGGGCCATCGCCCGCGTGATCGCGCCCTTCAGCTGGTCGCCCGTGAATGGCTTGGTCAGGACGGGGAGTGGCACGGTGCCGTCCTCGACATCGGCGAAGCCGGTGACGAGAATCGCGGGGAGGCCGGGGCGGCGTTCGCTCGCCAGCCGGAACAGGTCGAGCCCGGAAATCTCCGGCATCGCATAGTCGGTGACCATCAGGTCGACCTCCGCATCGCTGTCGAGCGCGTGCAGCGCCGCCTCGGCACCGTCCGCCTCGACCACCTGGTGCCCCGCGGCGGTGAGGTGCGCCACCAGCACCGCGCGCACTTCGGCATCGTCCTCCACCGCGAGCACGCGCAGGCATGGCGTCTCCGTGCCGGGGGCTGCCATGCAATCCGGCAGGTCGACCGGATCGAGCCGCGGGAACCACAGCGCGACGGTGGTGCCTTCGCCGACGCGGCTGTCGATGGTGACGGTGCCGCCCGACGCCTCGGCCATCGCGCGCACCATCGGCAGGCCCAGGCCGGTGCCTTCGCCGTGGGGCTTGGTGGTGAAAAACGGTTCGAAGACGCGATCGCGCAAATGCTCGGCGATGCCCGCGCCCTGGTCGCGCACGGCGATGCGGATGCACTCGCCCGCGTCCGGCAGCTCGGGCGGGGCGGGGACGCGGGCGGTGGAGACGACGATCTCGCCGCCGTTCGCCATCGCGTCGCGCGCGTTGATGCACAGGTTGACGACCGCGAGCTCGAACTGCCCCGGATCGGCATGGATCGCGCCGTCGGCGGCGAGATCGAGCGCGAGCGACACGCGCCCGGCCATCGTCCGCGCGATCAGCTCCTCCAGCTCGCGGATCGCCACGTCCGGCTCGAAGGTCTCGGCCGCCAGGTCGCGCTGCCGGCTGAAGCTCAGCAGCCGGCGGGTGATCGCCGATCCGCGTCCCGCCGCCGACCGCGCGTTGGCGAGGAAGCGCGCGAGCCGATCGGGCTTGTCGAGCGAGCGTTCGGCAAGCTCCAGATTGCCGAGGATTGCGGCGAGCAGGTTGTTGAAATCATGCGCGATGCCGCCGGCGAGCGTGCCCAGCGCCTGGAGCTTCTCGGCCTGGTGCAGCCGGCGTGCCGCGTTGCGGCGCTCGGTCTCGTCGGACTCGATCTTGAGCAGGTGACGCTCGCTGCCGCTGTCGCCGAACGGAATGCGGCGGACCCGCGTCCAGCGTTCCTCCTGCTCCGCGCCGCCGCTCTGCAGGTCCTCCTCGGAATAGCTGCCGCTGGCGAGCGCCTGTTCGTCCTTGTCGCGCGCGCCGCCCGGTGCCGCATCCGCATCGTGGTTGCCGCGAATCACCCGATGGCGGCGGTCGAGCACCGAGATGCGATCGCTCGACGCGTCCATCAGCCCGGCGAAGGCGGACTGTTCGAAGCGCAGCGCCGCGCGCAGCCGCTGGCGCTCGGCGGCGGCGGCAACCATCGCCAGCAGCGCCTCGGGCTCCCACGGCTTGGCGGCATAGCCGCTGATCGCGCCCTCGTTGACGGCCGAGATCACCGCGGACAGATCGGCGTAGCCGGTCAGCAGGATCGCGTCGGCGTCGCTGAACGGGCGCGCGCGGGACAGGAACACGTTGCCCGGCATCTCCGGCATGCGCTGGTCGGAGATGATCACCGCCACGTCCGGGTTCGCGCGGATCAAGTCGAGCGCGTCCACCGGCGAGGTGCTGGACAGCAGCTCGTAGCGCTCCTCCAGCAAGTCCTCCAGCGCGACGAGAATTTCCTGCTCGTCGTCGACGATCAGGATCTTGGGCAGTTCGGAGTGAGGGGCGTCGGTCATTGGCGTTGCATCGGTACCGCTAACCGGAAGCGCGCGCCACCTTCTTCACCCGATTCGATCGTGATTGCGCCACCGTGCGACCGCACGACGCCATAGGCGATCGCGAGGCCGAGCCCGGTGCCCGAGCCGACGTCCTTGGTGGTGAAGAAGGGTTCGAACACCCGCTCCCGTACCTCCGGCGGAATGCCGGGGCCGTTGTCGGTGATGGTGATGACGAAATGCTCGTCCTCGGTCGTGGTCTCGATCACGATCCGGCCGCGGTCGGGATCGATCGCGTCGACCGCGTTGGAGATGATGTTCATCACCACCTGGTTGACGAGCGCGGGCGAGCTTTCGAGCGTGCGGACCGGGCCGTAGCGGCGCTCGATGCGGACGGCCGCCGGGGTCTTGGGCTTGAGCAGCGTCAGCACCGCATCGATCGCCTCGGGGATGTCGACGAGCGACCATTCGCCGTCGTCGAGCCGCGAGAAGCGGCGGAGCTTCACCACCAGATCCTGGATCCGCACCAGTCCGGTACGGATCGATTCGAGCCGGTTGGCCGCCTTGGCGAGCGGCTTGTCGCGCGCGGTGCCCTCGGCGGTCATCGCCTCGCGCACGGCGCGCTCCACGGTCGACTGATGCGCGAGGATGAAGGCGAGGGGGTTGTTGATCTCGTGCGCGATGCCCGCGACCAGTTCGCCCAGCGACGCCATCTTGGCGGACTGCACCAGCTGCGCCTGGGTCGCGCGCAGCTGGGCGTTCGCGGCTTCCAGATCGCGGTTGGCGGCGGCGAGCGCCTCGCTCGCCTGCGCTTCGGCACGGGCATGCGCGAGCGCCAGCTCGCGCTCGCGCTCGCGCGCGGCGCCGGCGGCCTCGTCGTCGCGGGCGAGCTTGCGCCGCAGGATCGCGCGGATGCGGACCAGCAGCATGTCGCGGTCCTCGCCGCTGGGCAGCACGTCGTCCGCGCCGACCGCGAGGCCGGCGAGCGTGGTCGAGGCATCGGACAGCTCGGCGAGCGCGGCGATCTCGAAGTCGGCGGCGTGCGCCTGGCGATAGCCGTCGAGCGCGCGGACCCAGGCGAACGGGTCCTCCTCCGCGTCGACGACGGTGCCGACGAGCACGCCGTCGAACGCATGGCCCGCGACCTGCGCCAGCATCGCCGCCTCGCTCTCGGCGACGCTGACGGTGTGACCGTCGCCGGTGAGCAGCCCGCGCAGGAACTCGCGATAGATCGGGTCGGCGACCGCCACCAGCAGCCGCGCCTGGCGGAAGCCGCCGGTGGTGCTGGCGCCGGCACCCGGCACCGCGCGCCGCTGGCGCAGCAGCGAGCGCATCCGCGACACCAGCAGCTGTGGCCCGCTCGCCTTGGGTACATAGGCGTTGGCGCCGCTGTCGAGCCCCTGCCGCTCCACCTCGCTCGCCGAATCGCTGGTGAGCATGATGATCGGCAGCGTGCGGGTGTGGCCGGTCTGGCGCAGGATGCGCACCAGCTCGTCGCCGTTCATGCCGGGCAGGCGATAGTCGACGACCAGCAGGTCGGGCAGCGCCTCGTTGAGGCTCACCAGCGCATCCTCGGCGGTGCGGGTGCGATCGACGGTGAAGCCGAACCCCTCCAGCGTGCGGCGGAACACCAGCGCCTGGGTGTCCGAATCCTCGACCAGCAGCAGGTGGGGCGCGGCTTCGTCGCTCATTGCACGCGCTCTCGCGCCATCAGCCGGCGCAGGTGCGGCGCGATGAGGTCGAGCGGCAGCGCCAGCGCTCCCTGGCGCACCGCGGCGGCGGGCATGCCGTTGACCACCGCGCTGCTCTCATGCTCGGCGATCGCGGCTCCGCCCGCCTCGACCAGCTGGCGCACGCCCGCCGCGCCATCGTCGCCCATACCGGTCAGCACCACTGCGAGTGCGGCACCGTCGAGCGCAGCGGCGGCGCTGCCGAACAGCACGGTCGCCGCCGGTCGCTGGCCGCCGATGGGCGCGGCATCGGACAGCGCGATCTTCCCCGACGGCATCATCGTCAGATGGCGGTCGCCGGGGGCGACGTAGATGGTGCCGGGCTGCGGCATCACGCCGATGCGCGCGAGCTCGACCTGCTGCGGCACGACGCTGTCGAGCCACTGGGCAAAGCCTTCCATGAAGGCGCCGCCCATGTGCTGGACCAGCAGCACCGGCAACGGCAGCTCGGCGGGCAGGCCGGCGAACAGGCGGGCGAGCGCCTGCGGCCCGCCGGTCGAGGCGGCGCACAGCAGTACGCGCGGCTGCACCCGCGGGCGCCCGACGGTGGGGCTGCTCGTCGGGGTGCCGCGCATCCGTCGGCGCACCACCGCCACCTGGCTCATGATCGTCAGCTGGGTGCGGATTTCCTGGGCGATGCTGCGATATTCGGGATCGGCGACGCCGACCGGCTTCTCCACCGCAGCGAGCGCGCCGGCGCGCAGCGCGTCCATCGTCGGGTTGAGCTGGGTACGGTCGAAGCTCGCCGAGATCACGACGATCGGGGTCGGCTGCTCCGCCATGATCTGGCGGGTGGCCTCCAGCCCGTCCATGCCGGGCAGGCGGATGTCCATCGAGATCACGTCGGGGCGGATCGCCGCCAGCTGCGCGAGCGCCTCTTCGGCACTCGCCACGGCGGCAGCGACCTCAAGCCGCGGGTCGCCCGCGACGATGTGACTGAGCAGGGTGCGGACGACGAGCGAATCCTCGACGATCATCACGCGGATCGGACGCGGTTCCATCGGCTAGACCAGCTGCTGGACGACCGAGATCAGAGTTCCCTGGTCGAATTCCTGCTTGGTCACATAGGCGTTCGCACCCAGCGACAGGCCACGTTCGATATCGTCGGGGCTGTTGCGCGATGTCATCATAACGACCGGAAGCGTTTGCAACGCAGGATCGTTCCGTATCGCGGTCAGCAAACCGAAGCCGTCCATCCGCGGCATCTCGACATCGGCGACGACCAGGTCGATCGCGTCCATTCCGGATCGCAACCGCTCGAGCCCGGCGAGGCCGTCGACCGCGATCAGCACGCGATAGCCCTGCGCCTCCAGGATGCTCTTCTCGAGCGTGCGCGTGGTGATCGAATCGTCCACCACCAGCACGGTGCGCTGCACCGGCCGCGCAGCCGGTGCGACCCGCGGCTGGCGGCGCGGCCCGGCCGCGTCGGCGGCGAGCAGCGCTTCGGGCTCGAGCACCAGCGCGACGCCGTCTTCCAGCAGCACCGTGCCCCACACCATCGGCACGTCGGCGGCGACGGCAGTGGGATCGCCCACCACCAGCGAGCGGACGTCGTCGAGCGCGTCGACCAGCAGCACCCGGCGCTGGTCGGCGCCCTCGACGATCAGCGCCGGGCGGGCGCCGTCGCCCGGCTCGCCGGCGGGCAGCCCGAGCAGATCGGCGAGTTCGACGACGGGCAGCGGTTCGCCGTCGAGCATCAGCACCGCGCCGCCCTCGGTGCGGTCGAAGGCATCCGGCGTCAGCCGCAGCACGCGGTCGACGTTGGCGGCGGGCAGCGCGTGGCGGGTGCCGCCCGCCTCGACCAGCAGCAGCGCCTGACGGGCGAGCGCGAGCGGGAGCGACAGCCGGATCTCGGTGCCGGTGGGACGGCCGGGCAGGATGCGGACGCGACCGTGCAGCCGCCGCACCGTCTCGGCCACCACCGACAGGCCGATCCCGCGCCCCGACACCTCGTCGACGGTCCGGCTGGTCGAAAAGCCCTGCTCGAACAGCAGTGAATAGAGCGCGCGGCGCGAGGGGGTGGGGGCACCCGGCGCGATCAGCCCGGCCTCGCGGGCGCGCGCCTCGATCGCCTTGGGGTCGAGACCGGCACCGTCGTCCCGGATGACGATGTTGAGCCGGCCGCGATCGGTGGTGGGGGTGACGCGGATCGAGCCGCCCTCGGGCTTGCCGGCGCGGGTGCGTGCGGCCGGCGTCTCGATGCCGTGGCTGATCGCGTTGCGCAGCAGGTGGAGCAGCGGCTCGCGCAATGCCTGGAGGACGCGGCGATCCGCTTCCGCCTCGATCGGCTCCATCGTCAGTTCCGCGAACTTGCCCTGGCTGGCGGCGAGTTCGCGGACCATCCGCTCGTGCCCCTCGAACAGCGTCGCGACCGGCAGGAGCAGGATGCGTTCGGCATCGCGCTCGATCTCGGACGCCGCGCGCTCCAGCGACCAGCGCTGGCGGCCCAGTTCGCGCCGCAGCCGCTCGGTGGCGCCGACCAGCCGCGCGATGCGGCGCGCGACTTCGCCGTCGAGAGTGGCGGGCATGTCGGCCAGCTCGGCGGCGAGCGCGTCCACCATCTCGGTGAGCTGGTCCTGGCCGGCGACCTGGTTGGACAGGTCGTGGACCGAGCGCGCGAGCCGCTCGACGTGCCGCCCGGCGACATGGACGCGGTCGCTCGGCGCGTTCGCTGCGCCCGGCAGCGGCGTTGCGGAGGGGACGGCAGCGTCGGGAGCGGTGTCGCCGGTGCCGTCGCCGGCGCGGGCGCCGTCCTCGATCGCATCGGCCAGGCTGCGCAGCGCCGCGAGGGTGGTGCCGTCCAGCGTCCGCTCGCCGCGTTCGACCGCGAGCAGGATCGTCTCGGCCTCGTGCGCCGCCGCCTCGGTCTGCGGCAGGTCGACCGCACGCGCCGCGCCCTTCAGGCTGTGGGTGCGGCGGCTGAACTCGCGCAGGTCGACCTGCCGCCCGGCGGCGGCATCCGCCAGCGCCTCGCGGATGCCGGCCATGTGCTCGGCGAGTTCCGCGGCAAAGGCCGCGAGCAGTTCTGCGCGAAGCGCGTCCATCGGCCCCGCCTCAGACGCGATAGCGCTCGGTCAGCCCCACCAGCGTGCGCGACAGCTGCGCGAGGTCGCCGGCCGCCTGGTCGAGCTGGCGGGTGCTCGCGGCGGTCTGCTGGCTCGCCTGACGGATGTTCTGCAGCGCGATCGTCACCTGCTCGATGCCGATCTGCTGCTGGTTGGTGGAGGCGACGATCTGCTGGAAGGTGTGGACGTTCTCCTGCACCCGCGTCGCCAGCTCGTTGATCGCCGACTGGCTGGCGTCGGTGCGTTCCTTGCCCGACGCGACGCGCTTCACCGCCTCCTCGGTGAGCATCACCGACGCGTTGATGCCGCGCTGGATATCGCCCAGGATCGAGCGGACGTTGCGCGTCGCCGACTTCGCCTGGTCGGCGAGCGTCTTCATCTCCGCCGCGACGATCGCGAAGCTGCGGCCCTGCTCGCCCGCCGCCGCCGCCTCGATCGAGGCGTTGAGCGCCAGCAGGTGCGAGCGTTCGGAGACGTCGTTCACGGTCGCGATGATGTCGCCGATCGTCTGGGTCTTTTCCGACAGCGCGACGATGTTGCTCGCCACCGCCTCGGCCTGTTCGCGGATCGCGTCCATCGCGCGGGCCGTGTCGTGGACGGCGGTGCGGCCGGTGTCGCTGGTCTGCGCGGTCGCCTGCGCGGCGGCGATCACTTCCTGCGCGCGCAGCGTGATCTGCGCGCCCGAATGGGTGATCTCGTCGACCGTGGCGGCGGTTTCCTGCACCGCGGCGAGCTGTTCCTCGACCGACGCGGCCTGCTCCTGGGTGGAGGCACGGATTTCGGTCGCGGCGGCGTTCAGATCCTCGGTCGCGGCGCGGCTCTGGCGAGCCATGTCGCGCAGGCCGACCACCATGCTGTTGAGCGTGGCTCCCATCTGGCCGAGTTCGTCGACGCCGGTGATGCGCGTCTCGCCCGACAGGTCGCCTTCGCCGATCCGGCCGGCGAAGCCCATGAACTCGGTGAGCGGTCCGCTGACGGAGCGGCGGATGGTGTAGGCGACGACGATGCTGACGATGCTCGCGAGCAGCAGCCCGATCAGGATCGAGGCGCGGGTGCGGTCGTACACGTCCTGCGTCGCCTGACGCCCTGCCTCGATCGTATCGCCGACGGTGCCGCGGACCTGCGCCAGCGCCTGCGACAGCGCCAGATGCTGGCGGTCGATCGCCTGGCCGGCGTCCATCGCACCGGCGACGTCGCCGGCTTCGAGCAGTTCGAGCTGGCGGGCGCTCGCCGGCCGCAGCCGGTCGTAGATAGACTGTACCGAGGCCGCGCCGTCGAACAGCTCGCGCCATTGCTCGATCCGGCCCTGGTTGGTGGCGGTGTCGCGATATTCGGCCGCGGTGGTCGTGAGCTTCGTCAGCGCTTCCGCGGTCTCGTTGGCGCGCGCCTGCCATTCGGCGGTGTCCTCGTGGATGCCGCGGCCGGCACGCATGCCGTGCATCACCGCGAGCAGCCGCGCCTCGCGCATCCGCGCCTCGGTACGGGCGATCGTGTCGACCTGGAGGATCGTCGCATAGTCGCGCTGGACGATGCGGTCGACGTTGGAACGGACCACGCCGACCTGCTGCAGCGCATAGAGCCCCAGCGCGATCAGAATGACCGTGATGATGCCGAACCCGGCGACGATCCGAGTGGAAACCGACAAGGCGTTATCCTTCCTGCACAGTGCGGGCGAGCAGCCGCTGGATCAGCAGCGCGGTGTCGACGACGGCCAGTCGCTGGCCGTCGTCCGCTTCGACGAAACGGGTGGTAGCGTCGCCGCCGGCAGTACCGGAGTCGACGATGGTGGCGGCGCCGGTGACGGCGGAGACCTGAAGCGCGACGCGCGGTGCCGGGTGGCGCAGCACCAGCATCACGCGGCCCGCCTCGGCGGGGCTGGCGATCCGCAGCGCACGCGCCGGATCGAACAGGTTGAGCACCGCGCCGCGCCAGGCGATCAGCCCGAGCAGCGCCGCCGGCGCGCCGGGAACCGCCGTCACCCGCGGGATGGTGGCGACCTCGGCCAGGTCGGTGAGCGGCGTGGCATACAACTCGTCGCCCAGCGTCCAGCTGAGCACCGGCGTCCGCGCGCGGCGGTCGGCCGCTTCGAGCGGGGCGAGCGCACGCTGGCGCTCCGCGAGGATCGCGGCGACCGCTTCCGCATCGAGGAAGGGGGCTGCGACGCGCACGTCGCCCGGCATGCTCATGCCGGAACGCCCGCGGTCGCGCGCACCGCGGCGACCATCCCGCCGGCGGTCATGCCGTCGCCCTCGCGCAGCTCGGCGTCGGGCGCCAGGCCCGTCGCGGCGCGCGCGGCGTTGCGCAGCGCGCGCATGCCCTCCGCGTCGCGTCCGTGGGCGAGCAGGTGCCGGCCGAGAAGATAATGCGCCATAGCGAACCCGTTATCGAGATATAGCGCGCTGCGAAATCCCCGCTCTGCACGCGCGCCGTCGCCGAGCGCCAAGGCACCCAGTGCGGCGAGATAGTGCGCGACCGGATCGCGCGGCGTGGCGATCGCCTCCTGCTCGGCCAGCCGCAGCGCTTCCCCGGCGTCTCCGCGCGACAGCGCCGAGCGGACGTCGCCGCTGCCGTCCTCGCGTGCGGCCGGGGACGGCGAGGGCGCGGGGGGCGGCGGGATGGGCGTGCGCGGACGCGGTGCGGGCGTCGGGGCGGGCGGGGGCGCAGGCGGCAGCGGCGATGCCGGCACGGCTGCCGGCTGCTGCGGCGCATCGAGCCGCGCATAGGCGAGCACCCCGTCGATCTGGACCGGGCGGGCGACCTCGGCGAAGTCGGGATTGGGTTCGGCATGGCCGATGAACAGCAGTCCGTCGGGCGCGAGGCGCCGCACCAGCGCTCCGACGAGCTGCTTGGCGACGTCGCTGCGGAAATAGATCAGCACGTTGCGGCACAGGATGAGGTCGAACTCGCTGAACTGCAGCGGGGCGTCGTCGTCCAGCAACGCCATCATGTTGGCATGTTCGAACCGGGCGAGCCCGCGGTAGCGGGCCTTGAGACGCCAGCGCTCGCCCTCGCGATCGAACAGCCGCGCGCGTTCCTGCTCGCCGAGCGTGCGCAGCGCCCAGGCGGTGTAGCGCGCTTCCCGCGCCGCGGCGATCGCGGCCTCGTCGATGTCGGTGCCGGTGATGCCGATCTTCCATTCGGCGACCGCGTCGCCCAGCAGGTCGCGCACCAGGATGGCGACCGAGTGCGCCTCGGCGCCCGTCGAGCAGCCGACGCTCCACATCCGCAACTGGCGCTTCGTCCGCCGGTCGGCGATCAGTTTCGGGAGCACGCACCGGCGCAGCACGTCGAACTGTTCGGCGAAACGGAAGAAGAAGGTCTCGTTGATCGTGATCGCGCTTTCCAGCGCGCGCCATTCGTCAGGTCCGGCGCCGGGGTCGGCGAGCCGGCCGGCATAATCGGCCAGGCTGTCGCAATCGTTCGCCGCCATGCGGCGCGCGACGTGCTCGAACAGCTGGTCGTCCTTGTCGACGTAATAATGGTGGCCGGTGCGCTCGACGATCCGCGCCTTGATCTGCGCGAAGCTGGGGTCGTCGAGCGGCGCTGCCGGCAGCGCGCGGCGGGTCTTCGGGCTCACCCGTCGGCCCATTCGGCGGCGCGCGCGTCGGCATGGGTGGCGAGCGCCGCCAGCCGGTCGCGTTCCGCCTCGCTCAGCAGCCGCGCAAGCGACAGCAGGTGCGCGGGGCCGTCGTCCAGCGTGAGCTCGGCCAGGATCGCGCCGTTGTGGCTCGCCTCCGGATCGACCGGCCGGATCGCCTCGGGCTCGGGCGCGACCATGTCCTCGACGCGGTCGACCAGCAGGCAAGGGGTGACCGCCGCATCGCCGCGCGGGCGGATCAGATGGGCGAACAGGTCGAGCGTGCCGAGCGTCGCGCCCGTGTCGAACAGCAGCGCCGGGGCCAGCACGGGCAGCGTCTCCCCGCGCACGTCGACGAACCCGGCGAGCGGGCGCGGCAGCGTCGGCGGGCGCGCGATCGGCAGCAGCGGCAGCACCTCGCGCACCTCGCGCGCCGGCAAGGCGAGCCGGTGGTCGCCGGCGCGGAACAGCAGCAGCGGATCGGAGGCACGGTGGGGCATCGCGCGCTGCTATAACGCGGTCGATACGGTCCGTCTGCCCCGTCGCCGGCGTCTTTCGGCGCCGGCACGGACTTCCTATCTCAGACCGCGATGGCAGATCAGCTGGACTTGTTCGGAACCCCGCTGCTGCCGGGGCTGGCCTATCGCGAGGCGGTGGTGGACGCGGCGGAGGAAGCCGCGTTGATCGCGGCGATCGACGCGTGCGACCTCACCCCGTTCCGATTCCAGGGCTGGACCGGCAAGCGGCTCACCACGTCGTTCGGCTGGAGCTATGATTTCGAGCGCGGCGGAATTGCGGCCGACGCGCCGATTCCGGAGTTCCTGCGTCCGCTACGCGATCGCGCCGCGGCCTTCGCCGGCCTGCCCGTCGAACTGCTCGAGCAGGTGCTGCTGATCCGCTACGATCCGGGCGCGGGGATCGGCTGGCATCGCGACCGGCCGATGTTCGACCATGTCGTCGGGGTGTCGCTCGGCGTGCCGGCGGTGCTGCGGCTGCGGCGGCGCACCGCGGGCGGCTTCGACCGGCGGAGCCTGCCGCTCGCGCCGCGCTCAATCTACCATCTGTCGGGCGAGGCGCGGCACGATTGGGAACATGGCATCGCGGCGATGGACCGGACCCGCTGGTCGGTCACCTTCCGCAGCCTGTCCACCCTGGGCCGGCGCGCGGCGGCGCGAGCCCAGGGCTGACGGTTCACTCCGCGGTCGCGTCCTTGGGCTTGCGGCCGCGCGGCTTGGCTGCGCCGTTGGTGCCGTTCTCCGCCTCGCTGCTGCGCGGCTTGCGGCCGAGGCCGATGCGCTTCGCCATGTCGCGACGGCTCTGCGAATAGGTTTCGGCGACCATCGGATAGTCGGCCTTCAGGTTGTAGCGCTCGCGATACTGTTCGGGCGTCAGGCCGTGGCCGGCAAGATGGCGGCGCAGCGTCTTGTACGGCTTCCCGTCGATCATCGACAGGATGTGATCCTTCGACGCCAGCGACTTCCGGACGGAGACGGCCGGGGTATGTTCTTCGTTCGAAGCGGTTTCGGCCTGCTCCGAAGGTGCCGCGTTGCTCAGGCCCAGCACGGTCGAGTGCATCGTCTGCAGGAACGTCGGCACGTCCTCGGCAGCAACGCGGTTGTTGGCATTGTTGAGCCAGGCGATGGTGAGTTCGGTGGCAAGCTCCACCGCGTTCAGTTCGGAAACGTCTTCGGCCATGGGGAAATCTCCTGATCAGGGAAGCACACTGAGGGTCTTATATGCGCTTCGTCAAACTTTGTAGGGGTCGGGCAAACAGTTTTTGCGGATGCACGCCCGACGACCGGCGTGGCGCCGCCTTCGCGCGAACAGCAGCAGTCGGCCTTCGGTTCGATGAGCAATCCAGGTCGATCGGGATCGAGCACGGGATCGAAGCCTTTTATGGTCGATGCGTTCGGTCGCTGTCAATTGCCGGCAAATGCTGCCGCGCCGCCGATACTACGCCGATGCACGCCATTATGAATTAAAATGGATCAAATTGTGGTGGGCTAAGATCAAGCCTTGTGCAGGATCCCTGCGCGCGTCGAAGACAGGGGCCTTGTCTATCCCGCAAATGCAATGCGTCAACCCTCGGCCGCCGATCGACGCGCGTGTTCGATCAGCGCCAGGCCGGTGATCGCGTCCCCGCAATCGACCGGCGCCGCGCCACCATCCATTGCTATTGCAACTTGTTCGTAGAACTGGCGCCAGTCGCCGCGTGCACTCGGCACCGGTGTGGTTGCTCCGTCGGGGTCGCTCAGCAGGCCCCAAGCGCCTTGGTCTTCCTCGCCATATCCGGCGGCGGCGGGGCTGCCGCCCGCGCGCAGCACCGCCTCCTGCGGATCGATGCCGTATTTCACGAAGCTGCCGCGCGTTCCGTGCAGCGCGAAGCGCGGGCGCGGCGCCGCGACCAGGGAGGCAGCGGCGACGATCACCCGGCGGGTGCCGTAGTGCAGCGTCACCTCGAAATAATCGTCGACGCTCGCCGCGACGCGCTGGCTCGCGATGTCGGCGGAGACCGCGTCCGGCCGCCCGAACAGGCACAGCGCCTGGTCGATCAGATGCGGCCCCAGGTCCGCGAGCAATCCGGCGCCTGGCTGCGGCGTCTCGCGCCAGCCCTGCTTGATCGCCGGGCGGAAACGGTCCCAGCGCAGCTCGGCCAGCGCGATCTCGCCGAGCGTGCCGTCGCGCAGCAGGCTTCTGATGGTCAGGAAATCGGCGTCCCAGCGGCGGTTGTGGAACACGGTGCACAGGCGGCCGCGTGCCTCGGCAAGTGCCGCCACGGCGCGTGCGTCGTCCGCGGTCAACGCGAACGGCTTGTCGACGACGACGTGCTTGCCCGCCTCCAGCGCCGCGCGCGCAAGCGGGGCATGGCTGTCGTTGGGGGTGGCGATCACCACCAGGTCGATGGCCGGGTCGGCAAACAACTGCTCGGGCGTCGCGAGCACGCGCGCCTCGGGATGCTGTTCGGCGACTTCCTGCGCGCGGGAGGTGACCACCGCCGCCAGTCGCAGCGCCGGCACGGCGGCGAGCAGCGGCGCATGAAAGGCGCGACCGGCGAGGCCGAAGCCGATCAGTCCAACATGATGCATGGTGCGTCTCCTCGTTGTGGCGCTCGCGCGGGGTGCCATTATCTTCGATTGGAGCGCAAGGAACGGAGTGCGCGCGGCCGTTGCGCGGAGCAGGGAAGGGCGGTGGAGGAGACGAGCATGGCAGGGCAGAACACCGCAGAGGATCCGCGCTGGACGGCGATCGTCGCGCGCGATCGCGGCGGCGACGGCCGCTTCTGGTATTCGGTGGCGACGACCGGCGTCTATTGCCGCCCATCGTGTCCGTCGCGCACCGCCAATCCCGGCAACGTCACCATCCACGACAGCCTCGCCGATGCCCGCCGGACCGGGGCACGAGCGTGCCGGCGCTGCGATCCCGACGCCGCGCAGCCGGGTGTGGCCCGCGCGTCGCTGGTCGCCGCCGCCTGCCGCACCATCGAGGCGGCCGAGACCCCGCCGACGCTCGCCCGCCTCGCGGCCGACGCCGGGATGAGCCCCGCGCATTTCCAGCGGGTGTTCAAGGCCGCGACCGGCGTCAGCCCGCGCGCCTATGCTGCCGAACATCGCGCCGCACGGGTGCGCGCCGCGCTGGCGGAGGGCACGAGCGTGACCGAGGCGATCCATGGGGCCGGCTATGGCTCGAGCGGCCGCTTCTATGCCGAGGCCGAGGCGGTGCTCGGCATGACGCCGAGCCGCTACCGCCGCGGTGGTGCGGCGGAGACGCTGCGGTTCGCGGTCGCCGGTACCAGCCTCGGCCGGCTGCTCGTCGCCGCCAGCGCGGCCGGCATCGCTGCGCTGCTCCTCGGCGACGACGATGCGGATCTGGTCGAGGAACTGCGCGGCCGCTTCCCGCAGGCGCAGCTCGAACCCGCCGGCGACGATCTGTCCGGGCAGGTCGCGCAGGCGGTCGCGCTGGTCGAGGCGCCGGCTACTGCCGTCGACCTGCCGCTCGACATCCGCGGCACCGCCTTCCGCCGCCGCGTCTGGGAGGCGCTGCGGGCGATCCCGCCCGGCGCCACCGCGAGCTATGCCGAGATCGCCCGCCGCATCGGCGCGCCCGAAGCGGTGCGCGCGGTGGCCGGCGCCTGTGCCGCCAACGCGCATGCCGTGGCGATCCCGTGCCACCGCGTGCTGCGCAGCGACGGCGCGCTCTCGGGATACCGCTGGGGCATCGCCCGCAAGCGCGCGCTGCTCGATCGTGAGGCGGAGCGGAGCGACTCCTAGCGGTGGAAGCGCAGGCCCACGAAGAAGGTTCGCCCGATTACGTCGTAGACGCCCGCCGAATAGCCGAGCTCGAAGTTGGCGCCGCCCGCCTCGGCGCCCGGAATGCGTGGCGGCTTGCGGTCGAATGCGTTGTTGAGTCCCCCCGACAGCTCGATCTGCGGCGTCAGCGCGACGAAGCCGGAGATGTCGTTGTAGAAGACGTCCGGCGTCCACACCTTCTCGTAGCGGTCGGCGGTGATGGTGGTGGCCGCCCGCATCGGCGAATAGTGGCGCAGCGTCCAGGTCAGCCCATAGCCTTCGTTGGCGTAGGTGGTACGCACGACGCCCTTCCATTTGGGCGTGCCGAACACGCCGGCATATTCGGTGATGGTGGTCGGATCGTCGGGATCGAGCGTGTACTCGCGCTTGAGCAGCCGCGAATAGTTGGCATCGATCGACAGCGTGCCGGCGCCCGCACCCAAACCCAAATTCTCGAGCGGAAGGCTGTAGGCGGCGGTGATGTCGATGCCGCGCGTGAGATATTTGGCCAGATTGAGCTTCTGGGTGATGACGGAATCGAGGTTGCCGTCGGCGTCTCGCCGAACCTGTGCACAGAAGAGATTGTCGAGCGAAGACTGGTCGACGCACTTGTCGATCAGCGTCTGCGCCCCGAACGCGTCGATCGCGTTGCGCAGGTCGATGTTGTAATAGTCGACCGCGATCGACAGCCGCGGTACGAACCGCGGCTTGAGCACCACGCCCAGCGTCAGCGTCTTCGCGGTCTCGGGCTTGAGGTCTAGGTTCCCCTGCGCGATGATGTCGCGATAGACCCAGTAGGTGCTGGTGCCGGCAGAGCCGATCGCCGCGCAATTCGCCTCGGTATATTGCGTCCGGCCGGTGCGGTTCGCCAGATTATACGCGTTGCACGGGTCGGTGATCCATAGCCCCGAGATGCTGCTGGCGGTGTAGAGCTCGCCGATGTTGGGCGCGCGGACCGCCTGGCCGTAGGTCGCGCGGAAGCGGACATCGGGGATCGGCGCCCATTCGCCGCCGAACTTGTACGTCGTGGTGCTGCCGGCGGTGCTGTAGTCGGACAGCCGCACCGCGGCATCGGCCGACAGGAGGTCGAAGAACGGCCGATCCTTGAGCAGCGGGACGTGCAGCTCGCCGAACACTTCCTTGACGTCGTAGGTGCCGACCAGCGGCGTCGCGCTGTTGCCGATGGTCGGATCGTAGAGCGGGCTCGTCGGGTCGTATTCCGGGATGGTGCCGATGTCGTTCTTCTCGTGGCGGTACTCGGCGCCCAGCACCATCTGCACCGCACCGCCCGGCAGGTCGAACAACCCACCCGAGACATAGGCCGAGGCGACCTGTTGGGTCAGCGTCGATTTCGACCAGTGCGAGGTGTAGGTGATATAGTCGATCATCTGCTGGGTCAGCGGCACCAGCGGATTCTGCGCGACGCAGCCGTTGTCGGGGTCGTCGAGCGTACTGCGGCAGATCGCGCTGCCGTCCGGCCCGCGCGTCGAATCCAGGCCGAGGTACCAGCGGTCGTAGGCGGTGGCGTTGACGTCGCGGATCCGCTGCTCGGTACGCCCGTAAGAATAATAGGCGGAGTAGTTCCACGGGTGCGCGAAGAGGGTGAAGTCGCCCTCGGCACCCACTGCGCCCTGGAACAGCCTGCGGTCGTATTCGGTGCGCGGCTGCGGCAACTCCATGAACCGTCGCGCGAAGCGCAGGCCGCCTTCCGGGATCGCACCGCCTGCGGCATCGATCATCGCCTGGGTGATGAACGGGCTGTCCGCCGGAACCGCATCCGACCCGAACGACGTCATCTGCAGCGACGCCGAGGTCGCGCGGTTGCGCGCGAAATTGCCGACCGCGAACAGCTTGAGCGCGTCGCTGATCTCGTAGGCGGCGCTCGCGCGGGTGGAGATGCGCTCGGACGGCACGCTCAGCAGCCAGCCGTCGTAGCGGCCGTTGTATTCGCCGCCGTCGGTCAGCAGCGTACCGAGCGCATCGGCATTGCCGGCGAGATCGACGGGCGTAGCGTTGACGAACCCGCCCGGGCCGAGGATCGGGTCGCGCAGCGTGCCGTTGGCGTTCACCGCATAGAGCCTGCCGCCGAGGATCACCTGTGCGGCATCGGCGGTGTTGATGTTCCGGTTGTGATCGAGGATCCCGTAAAGCTCGCTGGAGCTGGCGCGCGCGTAGAGGGGATAGCCGTCGGCGGTCCATGGCCGGTCGCTCCCGCTCACCAGCCCCGGCTGGTTCTCGTAAAAGGCGTAGACGCTGACGTTGCCGCGGCCTTCGTCGAAGTTCGTGCCTGCCAGCAGGTCGTAGCTGTAGGTGTCGAGGTCGCCGCGCGTCGAGGCGCTGTAGCGCGCGTTGGCCTCGACCCCCTGAAAATCCTTCTTGAGGATGAAGTTGGCGACCCCCGCCACCGCGTCGGCGCCGTAGAGCGCCGAGGCGCCGCCGGTGATGATCTCCACCCGCTCGACCAGGCTCGACGGAATGTTGCTCACATCGACCGCCGAGGTGCCCGGGATCGCCGGTACCTGACGCCGGCCGTCGACCAGCACCAGCGTGCGCTGGGTTCCCATGCCGCGCAGGTCGAGCGCGTTGATGCCGGCATTGCCGGCCAGGTTGCTCGTCTGGTTGGTCTGGGTCACCGCGAGGCTCGGCAGCTGGTTGACCACGTCGGCGATCTGCTGAGTACCCGCGGCGCGGATCTGGCCCGAGTCGAGCACGGTGAGCGGCGCTGGGCTGTCCGCCGACGAACGCCGGATGCGCGAGCCGGTGACGACGATATCCTCGGCCGGGTCGGTGGGTGCGGCAGCCGGTTCGTCGGCGGTGGTCTCGGCCGGATCGGCTACCGGCGCATAGGTCTGCGCGGTCGCCGTCAACGGCGCTGCTATGCAGCCTGCCAGCAGGATCGTTTTCCAAAGTGCATGCTTGTGCAACGAACCGGCCATCAACCCCACCCCCAGAGCAGTGAACTAATAACGTATACGAAATACGAACATGGAAGAAGGAGGTTGTCAATGGCTCGACGAGTGTCTCGTCGCCGCATTGACTTGCCTGCGGAGAGTGGGGGCCGCGGAAGGGCAGGCCCCGCCACAAACGTCATGCCAGCGAAGGCTGGCATCTCGTGGTTGGATGTCGAGACAGGAGCCGCAGGAGACCCCAGCCTGCGCTGGGGTGACGCACTATAAGCAGAAGAGGGAGGTCGCGTGGCGGTGGCAGCCACATCGTCCCGCCTTTGGCCCAGCGCGTCGCCGCGTCGACCACCCGCACTTTGCCGCTCGCCCCCACCGCCCACACCCGCCCCACTCGCCGAAGATGCGGTGCCGCTCCTGATCCGCTACGGCAGCAGCGTGTTCGCGCGGCAGAGGAGATGGCGGTGAAGAAGGTCGTGGTGGTGGTCGATACCCAGGCGGATTTCATGAACCCGGACGGCGCACTCGCGGTCGCCGGCGCCGACGCGCTCGCAGCGCCGATGGCCGCGTGGCTGAAGGCGCTTGCGCCGGCGGATACGGCAGCGGTGCTGTTCACCTTCGACACCCATGATGTCGATACCTATCCCGGATCGGCGGAGGCGGAGCAGTTCCCGATCCACTGCGTCCGCGACACGCCCGGCTGGCGCAACCTGCTCGACCCGGCGCGCGTCGACCCGGCGATCCCGAGCTACCGGCTGGAGAAAGGCGTGTTCGCGATGTGGGAGGAGCCCGACCTGCGCGCCGAGCCGATCGCCGGCGGCGACTCGGTCGACCGCGACGCCTTCTTCGCCGAACTGCGCGCCGCCGGCGTCGAGGAAGCGGTCGTGATCGGCGTCGCGGCGGACTATTGCGTGCGCTGGGCGATCGACGGGCTGGTCGCGCGCGGCTTCCACGTCACCGTGCCCGCCGCGCTCACCCGCGGCATCGCCCGACCGATCGAGCAGGTGGTGGCGGAGGACTTCGCCGGCCAGCCGGTGGCGCTAGGCTGAAGGTGATGGTGGCGCGCCCGGCTGGATTCGAACCAGCGGCCCCAAGCTTAGAAGGCTCGTGCTCTATCCAACTGAGCTACGGGCGCGCACCGATCGCCGATTAGCGCGCATCGCGCCGCGACGGAACCGTCTTCGCGTTTGCCGCGAGTGGGGCAGGGTAGCACCCTCCCTGATACCCTCGTCATGCTGACGGAGGTCAGCATCCATTCGCGCTGCGCTCGCGCTTCCTGCGGTAGCGGCAATGGATCCTGACTTCCGTCAGGATGACGGGAGTTGAGGTTCCTAACCGTTCAGGCGATTGCTTCGACCAGTCCTTCGAACAGGCGGCGGCCGTCGCTGCCGCCGTGCGCGGTCTCGATGCGGCGTTCGGGGTGGGGCATCATGCCGAGTACGTTGCCCTGCGCGTTGAGCAGTCCGGCGATCCCGCGTGCGGAGCCGTTGATGTCCTCGGCATAGCGGAACGCGACCTGGCCCTCGCCCTCGACGCGGTCGAGCGTTTCGGCATCGGCGAAGTAATTGCCGTCGTGGTGCGCGACCGGGAACGACACCGTCTCGCCCTCGGCATAGCCGCGGGTGAAGCGCGATCCGGCGTTGACGACGGTCAGCGGTGCGTCGCGGCACACGAAGTTGAGCCCGGCGTTGCGCATCAGCGCGCCCGGCAGCAGCCCCGCTTCGGTCAGCACCTGGAAGCCGTTGCACACGCCCAGCACGGGCAGGCCGCGGCCTGCCGCCTCGACGACGGCGCGCATCACCGGCGAGCGCGCCGCGATCGCGCCCGAGCGCAGATAGTCGCCGTAGGAGAAGCCGCCGGGGACCGCGACGAGGCCGATGCCGTCGGGCAGGTCGCTCTCGCCGTGCCACACCATCGCCGGTGCCTGGCCGGTGACCTCGCGCAGCGCGACCGCGATGTCGCGATCGCAGTTCGAGCCGGGGAAGACGACGACCGCGGTCTTCACGCCGCGGCGTCCTGCCGCTCGACGCGGTAGTTCTCGATCACCGTGTTGGCGAGCAGCTTGCGGCACATCTGGTCGATGGCCTCGTCGCTGGTGCCATCGGCGACCTCAAGCTCGATCAGCTTGCCGACGCGGGCGTCGGCGACCCCGTCGAAGCCCAGCGAACCCAGCGCGTGCTGGATCGCCTTGCCCTGCGGGTCGAGCACCCCGTTCTTCAGCGTCACGACGATGCGGAGTTTCATGAGACCTCGGGCAATTGGATGGGTGCGGGGCACGGGATGCGGGCGGCTATGGCCCCGGCGCGCCCGTCAGGCAAGCGCCGCCGGTGGCCGCAGCCTGCGGTCAGCGGCCGCGCTTCTTGCGATGGGTTTCCATGTCGAGCACGGCGGTGTCGCCGCCCTCGGGCAGCAGGCCCAGCCGTCGGGCGACCTCCTGATAGGCCTCCACCTCGCCGCCTAGGTCGCGGCGGAAGCGATCCTTGTCGAGCTTCTCGTTCGTGGCCATGTCCCACAGGCGGCAGCCGTCGGGGCTGATCTCGTCGGCCAAGATGATCCGGCTGAAGTCGTTTTCCCAGATCCGGCCGAACTCGAGCTTGAAGTCGACCAGGCGGATGCCGATGCCCGCGAACAGGCCGGCGAGGAAGTCGTTCACGCGGATCGCCATGTCGGCCATGTCGTGCAGTTCGTCCTGCGCCGCCCAGCCGAACGCCAGGATATGCTCGTCGGTGACCATCGGGTCACCCAGGGCATCGTCCTTGTAGTAATATTCGACGATCGTGCGGGGGAGTTGCTGTCCCTCCTCGATCCCCAGCCGCTTCGACAGCGATCCGGCGACGACGTTGCGCACCACGACCTCGATCGGCACGATCTCGACCTGGCGGATCAGCTGCTCGCGCATGTTGAGGCGGCGGATGAAGTGGGTCGGCACGCCGATCTGGCCGAGCAGCGTGAAGACGTGCTCGGAGATGCGGTTGTTGAGCACGCCCTTGCCGTTGATCGTGCCCTTCTTCTGGGCGTTGAACGCGGTCGCGTCGTCCTTGAAATACTGGATCAGCGTCCCGGGCTCGGGGCCCTCGTACAGGATCTTGGCCTTGCCCTCGTAGATCTGGCGGCGGCGAGCCATGTGCGGAACCCTTCCAAAACGATCGGCCCCGGCTGGCACGGCCATGCGAGCGTGCTGCCGGGGCGGGATGGCGGCGCCTATAGCGGACGGGGCCCCGCGTCGCAATCACGCGTCGTCGCGGCGGTGCGCAGCCGGCGGCGTCCGGCACGCACCGCGAGCGCGACCAGCCCGAGCGCCACCAGCCACGGCAGCAGGTAGATCGCCAGCCGCACCAGCTCGACCATCCCCACGGAGAAATTGGTCCAGGAATCGCGCACCGCCTCGCCCAGCCCGGAGCCGCTGCCGCCCGCCGCGGTGTAGAGGGGATCGTAGACGATGCCGACCTCGGCCATCGCGACGCGGCCGCGTAGTTCCGTGAGCCAGCCGCGCGCCTGGTCGATCTCCTCCTGCGCCGCGGCGACGCTGCGCTCGGCCTCGACGAGATCCTTGACCGTGCCGTTGCGGGTGCGCAGCACCTCGGTCAGCCGCTGGGCGAGCAGTTCGCGCTGGCGCAGCCGCGCCTCGGTATCGACGATCTTCTTGGAGACGTCCTCCGCCTCGATCGTGCTGCCGTCGCCGCGCCCGCCGGCTTGCGCGACCGAGGCCGCGAGCCGCCCGCCGAATGCGCGCGCCTCGCCCGCTGCGACGCGCAGCTCCAGCGTGCTCCCGGCGCTGCTGCCCTCGCTGTCGTCGCCGTCGCTCGACAGCGCGAGCACTTGGCAGCGGGCCGGCCCCATCGAATCGCACAGCGCCAGATGCGCCTGCTGCGCGCGGGCGATGCGGTCGGCGGGCACGCGGAATCGGTAGCCATAGGTGTAGGCCATCTGCGGGAGGCTGACCGGGATCGCCGCAGGCTTGCCGCCGTTCGCCGGCTGCGGTGCGGCGGCGCCGTCCACGGCCGTGTCCGCCATCTGGCTGCCCCCGTCCGGCGCCTGTCCGCACCCGGCCAGCACGAGGGCCGCCGCCATCCCGATTGCTCTGCGCATCCACATTCCCCCCGCTGCGTCGCGCCGGATGCTAGCGTGGTTTTGCGGGTTGCAAAGCGGTCTCGGCGCCGTTCGGCGGTGCGTGACACGGAACGGTTGTGGAACAAGGGGCGCGCCTGCTATCCGCGGAGGCGATGGCGACCGACTTCCAGGATCCGTTCGACGCGATCGTCGATGCCCCCTTCGACTGCGCCTTATCCGAGCGCTACCTCGTCTATGCGCTTTCCACGATCACCGCGCGCTCGCTGCCGGATCTGCGCGACGGGCTGAAGCCGGTGCACCGGCGGCTGTTGTGGGCGATGCGGCTGCTGCGGCTCGATCCGGCGGCGGGGTACAAGAAGTGTGCCCGCGTCGTCGGCGACGTCATCGGCAAATACCATCCGCACGGCGACCAGTCGGTCTACGACGCGATGGTGCGCCTCGCGCAGGATTTCGCCCTGCGCTATCCGCTGGTCGACGGGCAGGGCAACTTCGGCAACATCGACGGCGATAACGCCGCGGCCTACCGCTATACCGAGGCGCGGCTGACCCAGGTCGCGATCGACCTGATGGCGGGGCTCGACGAGGACGCGGTCGACTTCCGCCCGACCTACAACGGCGAGGAGCAGGAGCCCGAGCTGTTCCCGGGCCTGTTCCCGAACCTGCTCGCCAACGGCGCGGCCGGCATCGCGGTCGGCATGGCCACCGCCATTCCCCCGCACAACGCCGCCGAGTTGTTCGACGCCGCCACCATGCTGATCGACCGGCCGGAGGCGGACGACGCCGCGGTGCTGGGCCATGTGAAGGGTCCGGACTTCCCCACCGGCGGCATCGTCGTCGATCCGCCCGCCGCCATCGCCGAGGCCTATGCCACGGGCCGCGGCGGCTTCCGCGTGCGCGCGCGCTGGGAGCTGGAGCGCGAGAAGGGCGGCGGCTTCCGCATCGTTGTCACCGAAATTCCCTACGGCGTTGCCAAGGGCAAGCTGATCGAGCAGGTCGCGACGCTCATCAATGACAAGAAACTGCCGATTCTCAGCGACATCCGCGACGAATCGGATGCGAAAGTGCGCATCGTGCTGGAGCCGCGCAGCCGCACGGTCGATGCCGCGACGCTGATGGACGGGCTGTTTCGGCTGACCGACCTGGAAACGCGCGTGCCGCTCAACCTCAACGTACTCGACGCGACGCGCACGCCGCGGGTGATGAGCCTGCGCGAGGTGCTCAAGGCGTGGGTCGACCACCAGTTCGTGGTGCTGCGCCGGCGTTCGGAGCATCGCCTGGCGAAGATCGCCGACCGGCTCGAGCTGCTCGACGGCTATATCATCGCCTTCCTCAACCTCGACCGGGTGATCGAGATCATCCGCACCGAGGACGAGCCCAAGGCGGTGATGATGGCGGAGTTCCAGCTTACCGACCGCCAGGCCGAGGCGATCCTCAACATGCGGCTGCGCTCGCTGCGCCGGCTGGAGGAGATGGAGCTGCGGCGCGAGCGCGGCGACCTCGAAAAGGAACAGGCCGAGCTTACGCAGCTGCTCGGCTCCGAGGCGCGCCAGCGCACCCGACTCAAGCGCGACATGGCGAAGCTGCGCGATCGCTACGGCCCGGAGACCGCGCTCGGCAAGCGCCGCACCAGCATCGAGGAAGCGGCGCCGGCGCGCGAGATCCCGCTGGAGGCGATGATCGAGCGCGAGCCGATCACCGTGGTGCTGTCGCGCCGCGGCTGGATCCGCGCGCTCAAGGGGCACAGCGAACTGGCCGCGGCCGAGACGCTCAAGTTCAAGGAAGGCGACGGCCCGCTGTTCGCCTTCCACGCGCACACCACCGACAAGCTGCTGCTGACCACCGACGCCGGGCGCTTCTACACGCTGGGTGCCGACAAGCTGCCGGGCGGACGCGGCTTCGGCGAGCCGGTGCGCGCGATGGTCGACCTGGAGGGCGACGCCGAGATCGTGGCGTTGCTGCGCGCGGCACAGTCGGACCGGCTGCTGCTGGCGGCGAGCGACGGGCGGGGCTTCGTCGTGCGCGTCGCCGACGTGATCGCCGAGACCCGCAAGGGCAAGCAGGTGATGACGCCGCGGCCCGGCGCACGGCTGCGCGTCGCGCGGCCGATCACCGCGGAGGACGATTACGTCGCGGCGATCGGCGACAACCGCAAGCTGGTGGTGTTCCCGCTGGCCGAGGTCGCAGAGCTCGCGCGCGGGCAGGGGGTGCAACTCCAGCGCTTCCGCGACGGCGGCCTGTCCGATGTCCGCACGCTGCGCTTCGCCGACGGGCTCAGCTGGACGATGGGCGGCGAATCGGGGCGGACGCGGGTGGAGGCGGACCTCAGCCCGTGGCGCGCGGCACGCGGCGCCGCCGGCCGGATGCCGCCCAACGGCTTTCCGCGGGACAACCGGTTCGCATGAGCCGGCGCTTCATATGAGCCGGGCGGCGAAACCTCGTCTTAACCGATCCAGGTTAGGATAGGCTGTCATGGTTTCGTTCGCCCGTATCCACGCCTTCCTCGACGATGCCGACGAGCGGCGTTTCGAGGATGGGGGCGGGGGTGAGGCGGGGGTGAGCGGACAGCTGCTCGACGTACTGCCGATGCCCGCGGCGATGGCCCTGCTGCGCGACGGGCGGGTGGTGCTGTCGCGAGTCAACGCCGGCTTCCGCCAGATCGATGCCGAGGCGGGGCCGAAGGGGGCGCTCGACTGCAGCGACATGCGCCAGCGCATCGCACGCTTCCTGGCAAGCGACGCGCTCCGCGAAACCTTCGAATGGACGCTGGGACAGGCGGTCGACGCGCGCTACTTCCGTGTCGTGCTCTCGCGCCGCGCCGTCGCGCGGGCGCTCGGCCGCTGCCTGGTCTCGCTCATCGACCGCACGCCCGAGGCGCGCACCGAGCACAGCCTGCGGCGCGAGATGACGATCGACGCGCTCACCGGGCTTCCTAACCGTGCCGGGTTCGAGGATCGGCTGGAGGAACTGCTCGCCGAAGGACGGCGCGAGTGCCACGCGGTGCTGGCGCTCAACCTCGACCGCTTCAGCCGGATCAACGCGTGCATGGGCGGCATCGTCGGCGACGAGCTGCTGATTTCGGTCGCGCGGCGGCTCAAGGGCGCGTTGCGCGGGCCCGACGTGCTCGCCCGCACCGGTGGCGACGAATTCGCGATCCTGCTGCCCGACATCGGCGGAACTGCCGGCGCAATCGAAGTGGCCGACCGCATCCGCGGGGCGCTGGCGAGCCCCTTCAGCCTCTCCGACTTCGACGTCCGCATCGGCTGCTCGCTCGGCGTTGCTCTCGGGGCGGAGTTGGTGGGCGCTCCCGAGGACCTGATCCGCCACGCCCAGTTCGCGCTCAAGCGCGCCAAGCGCACCGGCATGACCGAGGTGTATCGCGCGGAGACGCTCGACGTGATGCGCGTCGAATTCGCGATCGAGACCGATCTGCGCCGCGCGATCGAGGCGGGTGCGCTGCACCTCCATTTCCAGCCGATCTGCGACCTCGCCAGCGGCCGGATCGTGTCGTTCGAGGCGCTGGCGCGCTGGCGGACCGAGGCGGGGATCGATGTCCCGCCCGGAGACTTCATCCCGGTCGCTGAGGAATCGGGACTGATCGTGCCGCTCGGCCGCTGGGCGCTCGACGAGGCGATGCGGACGCTGGCGCGCTGGGACCGCACCCGCGGCATCGAGTGCGGCGTCACGATGGCGGTCAACCTCTCGGCGGTGCAGCTGCGGCGCGACCATGTCGTCTCGGTGGTCGAGCAGGCGCTCGCCAACCACGGCGTGGCCGCGCGTCGCCTCACCATCGAACTCACCGAAAGCGCGATCGTCAGCGATCGCGATCCGACCGCCGACACGATGCGCGCGCTCAAGGCGCTGGGCACGACTCTGGCGATGGACGACTTCGGCACCGGCTATTCGAACCTGGGCTATCTCCAGAGCCTGCCGATCGACCTGCTCAAGATCGACCGCAGCTTCGTGTCGGGGATGCTCGCCAGCCGCGACAAGGTGGCGATCGTCCGCGCGGTGCTCAGCCTCGCGCAGACGCTGGGGATGCGGACCACCGCGGAAGGGATCGAGACGCCAGCGCTCGAGCAGACGCTGACCGCGCTGGGATGCAGCTACGGCCAGGGCTATCTCTATTCGCGCCCGGTCGACGCCGACCAGGCCTATCGGCTGCTGCTCGAACGCAATCGCTGAGCCAGCGCGGCGTCGGTGAGCGCCGCGACTCGCTCGGCATCGGGGAAGCCCTCGGCGATCCACTGGTCCTCGATGTGGCGCAGCGTGCGCGCGACGTCGGGTCCCTTGCCGATTCCGCGCGCGACCAGCGCGCCGCCAGTGAGCGGGAACTGCGGTCGTACCCAGTCGGACAGGTCGGCGATCGCCGCCGCCGCTTCGCCGTCGTCGGACAGCAGCAGCCGGTCGATCGCGCCTTCCTGGCCGATGCGATAGGCGAGTGCCCGCGGCGAGCCGGTGCCGTCGGTGTCGGCAGCGAGCGCGAGTCGCTTGCGCTGCGCATTGGAGAGCTTGAGCCGTGCGCCGATCGAGTCGAGCGCGTCACCGGGCACCAGCGCCACCAGCCGGCGGATCGCGTCGGGGGCGACGCCGGACGCCGCCTCGCGCGCCGCCAGCCGCTCGAACCGGTCGACCTGCGCGGCATCGATCTCCGGAAGCACGGGCACGAAGATGCCCTGTGTCTGCATCAGCCGGACCGTCTCGACCGCCGAGCGTGCGACCAGCAGCTTGAGCAGTTCGTCGGCGACGCGCTCGCGCGACAGCGCCATCAGGTCGTTGGCGCGCGCGACGCAGGCGGCGAGCCCCTCGGGATCGGGCACGTCGCCGAAGCGGGCGAGGAAGCGAAAAAAGCGCAGGATGCGCAGATGGTCCTCGGCGATGCGCCGCAGCGGGTCGCCGATAAAGCGCACGCGGCCGGCGCGCAGATCGGCGATCCCGTCGAAATAGTCGGTGATTCCGCCGCCGGTCATGTCGGCGTAGAGCGCGTTCATCGTGAAGTCGCGCCGTGCGGCATCCTCGCGCCAGTCGTCGGTGAAGGCGACGGTGGCGTGGCGGCCGTCGGTGGCGACGTCGCGGCGCAGCGTCGTTACCTCGACCGGCCCGCTTTCGAGCACCGCGGTGATCGTGCCGTGCTGAAGGCCTGTCGGCACCGCGCGGATTCCGGCGACCTTCAGGCGCGCGAGCACGTCCTGCGGGGCGTGGCGCGTGGCGACGTCCAGGTCGGCGACCGGCATCCCCAGCAGCGTGTCGCGCACGGCACCGCCCACGAAGCGCGCGTCGCCCGCATCGCCACCCAGCGCCTCGGCGAGTTCGGTGAGCCCGCCGCGCGCCTGCCAGTCGGCGGTCGGCAGGGTCAGGGCCACGCCAGCCTCCGCGAGAGATTCACCAGCATCGCCGCCGTCGCGCCCCATATTCTCCAGCCTTCAAACAGGATCTCGTAGTAGCGCCGCTCGCGCCCGCGAAAGCTGGCGTGCGCCACCGCGTGGTTGGCGGCATCGAGCAGGAAGGCGAGCGGCACTTCGAACACCGCCGCCACCTCCTGCGGGTTGGGGACGAGCGGCAGGTCGGGCGCGACCACCCCCAGTACCGGTGTCACCGCGAAGCCGGTGGCGGTGTGGTAGCGGTCGAGACTCGCGACCACCTCCACCGCTGCGGGCGGCAGCGCCACTTCTTCCTCTGCCTCGCGCAGCGCCGCGGCGACGGGATCGGGATCGCCCGGATCGATCCGCCCGCCAGGGAAGGCGATCTGGCCGGCGTGGTTGCGCAGGGTCGCGGTCCGCTGGGTGAGCAACACCCCCGGCTCGGGACGATCGGTCACCGGCACCAGCACCGCGGCTTCGCGCCACTGGACCGCGGCGAGATCCGCTTCCTCCAGGTCGTGGGTCAGCAACGGCGTCGCGGCCGGCTCCGCGAGCGCCCCGCGCAACCGCTCGGCGAGCGTCATGCCGGGTCGAGCGGGAAGAAACTGCCCGCGCTCCACACGCCGGGGGTGGGATCCTGCCCGTCGCGCGCGAGCGCACGCTCGACCAGTTCGTAATAGACCGGCCGCGCGATGCGCGCCTCCATGTCGCCGCGTACCAGCAGATAGGGGAGTGGGCCGTCGGGGCCGTTGGCAAAGCGCAGCGGGTGCGCCGCGTCCGCCGGCACCAGATCGCCGGTGTTGAGGCGGAAGATCAGCCGGCTATCGGGGCCCTCGCCCTCCACGCGCACCTCGCTGGCGACGAAAGGCACGTCCTCCACCGCGATCGACAGCTTTTCGACCGGCGTCACCAGCACATAGCTGCCGTCCGGCTCACGGCGCAGGATGGTCGAGAACAGCCGCACCATCGATTCGCGGCCGATCGGCGTCCCCTCGTGCAGCCAGCGGCCGTCGCGAGTGATGGTCATGCCGCTGTCGCCGCAATGCTCGGGATTCCAGCGTTCCACGGGGGGAAGCCGGTTCTCCTCCATCAGCTGGGCGATCTCGGCGAGCGAGAGGGCGGCGAGATCGGGAAGCGGACGCATGGGCATGGTCCTATCGTCGATGGCGATCCTCGCGCCCGCGCGCAACCCCGGCGAAGGTCACGGTGCGACGAGCGACGGCGCGACGCCAAGCCGCGGCCGGACCTCTCCGGCGCAGGCCGGAACGCGGCCGCGGGCGAGCAGCCGGCGCGGTTCGAACGGGCCGGGCAGCCGCCAAGCGCCGGTGCGCGCCGCGTCGAAGCCGAAGAAGCGTCCGTAATATTCCGGATCGCCGATCAGCATCTGCGGCAGCGGCTCGGACGCCGCGTCGGCGGTGTCGAGCATGTGGCGCATCAGCATCCGGCCGATTCCCGCCTGCTGCGCCGCCGGCTCGACCGCGACCGGGCCGACCATTACCATCGGCACGGCCGTGCCGCCGTCGCAGGCGAGCGCCACCGGCCAGCACTGGATACTGCCGAGCAGCCCGCCGCCTACCTCGATCGCCGCGAAGCTGAGCTCGGGCAGCGCAAGCGTCCCGCTTCGCACGCGATAGGCGGTGCGTCCGTGCCGATCGGGCCCGAACGCGCGATCGAGCAGCGCCTCGATGCGCTCGGGGGCAATCTGGGCGAGCGGCACGATGCTGGTCACGGCGTTGGGCGTCTCCTTGTCCGGCGGGGCGCCGGCGGCGGGCGCCTTTAGCCCCAGCGCCCGCGCCCGCAAAGCGGATTCGCGGCGCCGCGCGCCGGCTTCCGAACGCGGCGCCATCTGCTAGGGACGATGGCCGAACCACAAGCAGGACACGAACCGGTGCGCGATCTTCTCCAACTGCAGGTACACGACCTCGAAGTGCAGGTGCTGACCGGCGTCTATTCCGAGGAGACGCACCTGCCGCAGCCGCTGCGCATCTCGATGACCGTCGACCTGGACTGCCCTGAGCATTTCGAGCCCGACACGCCGCTGTCCGCCTCCAAGAGCTATCTCGACCTCAAGCATGCCGCAAGCGCGGCGCTGCCGCAGGGCGTGCATTTCACGCTGATCGAGGGGGTGGCCGATCATATCGCCCGCACGCTGTTCGTGTCGGACGCGCGAATCCAGCGGGTCGAGGTGGTGATCGTCAAGCTCGCCATCGCCGAGGCGGGCGAGTCGATCGGCATCCGGCTGGTGCGCCACCGCCCGTGACGGCACCGGCCCGCCCGCTGGCGCTGGTCACCGGCAGCTGCCGCCGGCTGGGGGCGCATCTCGCCGCGCGGCTGGGGGAGGCGGGCTATGCGCTCGCGCTGCATTCGAGCGGCGAGGCGACTCCGGATGCGGCGCTGCTCGCACGGCTGGAGGCGGCCGGGGCGCCGTACCATTGGTTCGCCGCCGAGCTGTCGGATTCCGCCGCAGTCGACGGGCTGGTGCCCGCGGTCGCGGCGCACTTCGGCCGGCCGATCGACCTGTTGGTCAACAACGCCTCGTGCTTCCGCGCCGACGATGCGGCGATGCCCGGTACGGGCGCGCTGGTGCGGCACTTTGCGGTGAATGCCGCAGCGCCCTTCGCGCTCGCCGCAGCGGTCGCGGCCCAAGCCGGGCCGGAGGGTGCGTGCGTGGTCAACATCCTCGACCAGCGTATCGTCCAGCCGCCTGCCGACCAGCTCGCCTATGCGGTGTCGAAGCAGGCGCTGGCGGAGATCACCCGCACGCTCGCTCATGCGCTGGCGCCCGCCGTCCGCGTCAACGGCGTCGCCCCCGGGCTGACGCTGCCGACCGCCGACTATGCGCCCGACCAGGTGGCGCGACTCGCGGAGATGATGCCGCTCGGCCGACTGCCCGAGCCCAACGACATCGCCGATGCCGTCCTGTTCCTGGCCGGCGCCCGGGCCACCACCGGCCAGCTGGTGTTCGTCGACGGCGGCGCGAATCTGGTCCGGTTCGAGCGCGACTTCGTCCATCTCGGCCATGGCGACGCCTGAGCGCCTGGCGGCTCAGACCCCGGCGGGCGAGGCGCGGCAGGGGCCGAGCGACCGCAGCACGAACTGATAGTCCTCGCGGGCGAGTCGCGCGCTCTCTTCGTCCTGCGTGTCGAGGGACGTCGTCGGCAGCGCGCGCGGCAGGCCGCAGGCGAGACGGTACCAGCCGAGCGTGTCCGGCTGCGGCGCGGCGGCGTTCTCGTCGACGATGTCCCCGAACGAGACGGCCCAGCGCGGCGGCTGGTTCGGACGGCGCAGCACCAGCAGCGACACCGGTGCCCCGCTATCGGTCTTGAGGAAGATCTGCGTCTCGCCCTCGCCCGGCAGCGTACCGGCGACGTGGAACGCGTTGCCGATTCCCACGATCGACGGCGGTGCGGCGGGGTCGAGGATCTCGCGGACCACCTCGCGCACCCGTGCGTCGAGCGCGGGCGTCCATTCGCGCTGGGCGTCGAGCGTGACCAGCTGGACCTGACCCGGCCGACCGGCAACGCCGCGCGCGAAGATCAGCACTCGCATCTTCGCCAGCCGCGGCGGGCGCCCTCGAAAATCGAGCGGAACGTCAACGAGATAGCCGAGTCGCGCCGGCATCGCGCCCGATCCGCGGATCAGCGCGCCGACATCGGCTTCGACATAGAATCGGGCAGCGTTGGCGGCGACGCCGGCTGCTTCCTGGCCCTTGATCCGCGTAGCGCTACGGATCGTCACGTCGATCACCAGCGGCGCGGCCAGCACCAGATCGGCGAGCTCCGCATAGCTTGCGCCCGGCTGCGCCACAGACGCCGGCTGCTGTGCCAGCGCGGGCAGGGAAGCGGGGGCGGAAAGGGCCAATGCCGCCGCTGCGGATGCATGGAAAAGTCGAAACATGGTTGCCAGTCCCTACGCGATCTTGCAGCATCGACCTAGGGCGATTCAAGATGCGGGCGTCGATACCGATTTCATTGCACTTTTGTTGCGTCCGACAAAGCGTTTGCCTCGCGGAAAGTGCCACGATAGAGAATCGGCGGTGTTCCCAGCAGCGCTACGGCGAGGGTTGCGGATGCAAGGGTGCGGCTGAGACCGCGCGCCGTACCACTCGTTGAGAGGCTAAAGGAGTTTTGTTGCTGAATGGCCTATGCTGATCAAAAAGCGGGTCCTGGGCGCATCGTCGCAATCGCCGTCGTGGCGTTGCTGCACGTGCTCATCGGGTACGCATTTATCTCTGGTCTCGCGTACAAGTACGTGAAGAAGCAGGTCGAGGATCTGGACACGTTCGACATCGTCGAGCCGCCGCCCCCGCCTGAAGAGGTTCCGCCGCCGCCGCCGCCGCCGCCGGAAGCGCCGCCGCAGTCGCCGCCGCCGGTGGTGACCCCGCCGCCGATCGTGCGCGTGCAGACGCCGCCGCCGGTGGTGATCCAGTCGGTGACGACTCCGCCGCCGACCTACAATCCGGTTCCGATCGCAGCGCCGCCCGCGCCGCCGGCACCGCCTGCGCCGCCGGCTCCCCCGGCCGTCAGCAAAAAGGCGGGTCTGCGCGGCAATCCGGGTCAGTTCTTCGGTCGCGATGCGTATCCGCCGTCGGCGGTGCGCGAAGGCGCCGAAGGTCGCGTGAGCGCCCGACTGACCGTGGGCACCGATGGCCGCGTGAGCGACTGCGTCGTCACGTCCTCCAGCGGAAACTCCGCACTGGATCAGACGACCTGCCGCATCTCGAAGAGCCGCGTGCGGTTCACTCCGGCACAGGACGCGGCGGGCAATCCGGTCGTCTCGACCTACCCGCTGAGCGTCACCTGGCAGCTCGAAGACCAATAACGGCTATTTCGGCCCGGCGCCGCGGCGCCGGGCCCCTTAGAACCATTTGCGCATGCTTCTGTAAGGGATACATCTCACAATGCTCACCAACATCTTCGCTGCCGGGGCTCCTGCCGGCGCCCCGAATTTCGGCTTCTGGGAAGCTCTGGAGCAGGGCGGCGCCATCGCATGGTCGGTGCTCGGCATCCTCGTCATCATGTCGGTCGGCTCGTTCTACATCCTGTTCACCAAGCTGTTCGAACAGCAGAAGATCATGAACCAGGCGAAGCGCGTCCGTCAGAACTTCTGGACGTCCAACTCGCTGCGCGAGGGCGCTGCCAAGCTCGACAAGAACTCGGCCTATCGCCAGATCGTCGACGACGGTCTCGCCGCGCAGGAGCAGCACAGCCGCCTGACCGATCCGGTCGAGGCCCACGACTGGCTGCACGGTTCGCTCGCCCGCTCGGAAGCCGCGATCAACTCCAAGCTCGCCGGCGGCCTGGCGTTCCTCGCGACCGTCGGCGCGACCTCGCCGTTCGTCGGTCTGTTCGGTACCGTGGTCGGCATCTACCGCGCGCTGGTGAAGATCGGTGCGGCCGGTCAGGCTGCGATCGGCGACGTCGCCGGTCCGGTCGGTGAGGCGCTGATCATGACCGCCATCGGTCTGGTCGTCGCGGTTCCGGCCGTGCTCGCCTACAACTGGCTGCAGCGCCGCAACAAGGCGATCGCGGAGGACCTGTCGGCCTTCTCGAACGACGTGCTCGGCTACCTCGCCTCGAACGGTGCGGTCCGTCCGGCGCTCGCGTCGAAGTCGACCGTTGCCGCCAAGCCGGCCGTTGCTCCGAAGCCGGTTGCAGGTTCCACGACCGCCGGCCAGACCGGTGGCGTGCCGCCGCGTTCGTAAGACGACGCTACCCGCCGGGCCCGTGCGGCCCGGCGGACGACGTGACGAAAACGAGAATAGGATAGCCTTATGGCGATGAGTGTTGGCGGCGACGGCTCCGACGAAAAGCCGCTTTCGGACATCAATACCACGCCGCTCGTGGACGTGATGCTGGTGCTTCTGATCATCTTCCTTATCGCGGTCCCGGTGGTGGTCCAGTCGGTGGAACTGCAGCTTCCGAAGGTGGAGTTCGAGCCGACGACGACCAAGCCGGAGAACGTGTCGCTCTCGATCCGCGGCACCGGCAGCGACTGTCAGGTCTATTGGAATCTCACCCCGGTCAGCAGCGGCGAGCTGCGCGAGCGGGCGGTCAAGAAGCTCGAGGACGAGGTCGCCCGTCAGGGTGGGCCGAACGCCCCGGGCATCGAGCTTCCCGAGGTTCATATCCGCGGCGACGTGAACACGCCGTACCGCTGCATCGGCGGCACCATCTACACGATGCAGTCGGCAGGCTTCGCCAAGGTCGGCTTCATCTCGGAACCGGAGCCGGGCGGCAGCCCCCGTCTCTGACGCCGGCGTATTCGAGGAGTAGTCTCACATGGCAATGAGTGGCGGCCGCGACGACGGCGAGCCGATGATGGAAATGAACACGACGCCGTTGATCGACGTCCTGCTCGTTCTCCTCATCATGTTCATCATCACCATCCCGATCCAGACGCATGCGGTGAAGGTGGATCTGCCCCAGCCGGATCCGAACAACCAGAACGTGGTGGATCCGGAAAAGAACAAGGTGGCGATCACCGCCGACGGCGTCGTGACCTGGAACGGTGCGACGGTCGACGAAGTGACGCTGCGTCAGTATCTCGACCAGAGCGCGGCGATCGTGCCGGAGCCGGAACTGCACTTCCAGCCCGACGCCGCCGCCCGCTACGAGGTGGTGGACGGCGTGCTTGCGATCATCAAGCGGTCCAACGTGACCAAGCTCGGCTTCGTCGGCAACGAGCAGTATCGCAACGACTTCTGATCCCTTCGGACCAGCAAGCAAAAGGCGCCCGTGCGGACCACCGCACGGGCGTTTTTGCGTTTGAGGAGCTTGGTCGGTTGGCTTTGCGGCAGGGTCGCGTGCTTCTGCCGAGACACCGGCACGGGACGTGTCGCTCCAAATATAAGGGCGCGGAGCCATGAAAGCGTCCCCTCGCAACTCTGGGCTCCTGCCTTCGCAGGAGCACGGGAGGAACGAGAAGCGGAAGGGGTGATCGACCGGCGTTACGGCCTGCCCCGGCGGTGCGCGCGGTGCGCCTACCTCATCGGAGGTGGGAAGTTGCAGGCTTCTCGGGTCGCACGGACCTCGCTTCAGGGCGTGCCGTGCCCCTGCAAAGGCAGGGGCCCAGGGCCGCACCCGATTACCCGCGTGGCTCTAGGCCGAAGGAGGTCTGCCGACCCTCCCGATGCTACAGCCGCGGCAGCGTGACCCCGCGTTGGCCCATGTATTTGCCCGCGCGGTCGGCGTAGCTCGTCTCGCAGGGCTGGTCGCCCTTCAGGAACAAGAATTGGCACGCGCCTTCGTTGGCGTAGATCTTGGCGGGGAGCGGCGTGGTGTTGGAGAACTCCAGCGTCACATGCCCCTCCCACTCGGGCTCGAGCGGCGTCACGTTGACGATGATCCCGCAGCGCGCATAGGTCGACTTGCCCAGGCAGATGACCAGCACGTCGCGCGGCACGCGAAAATACTCGACCGTCCGCGCGAGCGCGAAGCTGTTGGGCGGAATGATGCAGACGTCGGTCTGGCGATCGACGAAGCTGTTCGAGGCGAAGTCCTTGGGGTCGACCGTCGCCGAATCGACGTTGGTGAAGATCTTGAACTCGTCCGCCACGCGCGCGTCATAGCCGTAGGAGGACAGGCCGTAGCTGATGCACCCCTCGCGCCGCTGCGCTTCGACGAACGGCTCGATCATGCGGTGTTCGAGCGCCTGCTCGCGGATCCAGCGGTCGGATAGAATCGCCATCATGTCCCCCTTGGTTCGGCGCGGCAGCCTTCGCGGGCTTTGCCGTTGCGGACAAGCCCCCGCGTCGATCCATCCTTGCGCTGCGCCGCCTCGACGAAACCGGCCGGTCCGATGTGGCGCCTTCGGGCGGTTGTGCGTTGTGGGAGGACGGGCGAGGATCGGCGGTGTCGCCGGATGCGGCCCGACGCCAGGGAGAGGGTGGTTGTTCCAGCGCCTGCAGGACTATCACGCGTGGATGCTCGCGATCCTCGACGAGGTCGAGCCGCTGCTGCGCGACGGCGTCGAGCGCCCCTCGGCGCGCTATCTCAGCGTTCGTCGGGAGGCGATGGGGCGAACCCTGTCCGCCTACCAGCGCTTTGTGCACCAGGAGTTCTTCGATCCGCTGATCGCAGGCGGTTCGGCTGCCGATGCTGCGCTCGCGCGGGCGATGAAGATCGAGTGCATCGACATGACCGAGGGGTTCCGCCGCATCCAACGCAAGTGGATGGGCCAGGACGTGTCGGACCACTGGGAGGAATATCGCGCGGTCGCACTGGAGATGATGGCGCAGATGCGGCGCCACATCGCCGACGTGGCGAGCATCGCGCGCGCCATGTCGCCGGCGAGCGACCGGAGCAGCCCCGACACGCCGGGCCCCGCGGCGCCCTAGCGCAGCCACCCCTTGCCAGGGGGACGCCGCTTCGCCATATGGCGCGCGGGAGTCGGGCGGACGGTGCCGTCGCCAACCCGGTCAGGTCCGGAAGGAAGCAGCCGCAACGATTCCGTACCGGGTCGTTCCGGCTCCCACCTCACCCCATCGCCACAGCACCCTCGCCGCGCACCTTCCTGGCTGTGTCGCTTCGACAGCCGCTGCGCGAGCCGCTAAGGATCGGCCGACATGTCCGATTCCTTCCTAGACCTGGGGGAGACCCCGCAGCCGGCCGCCAAGGCGGACGCCTATCGCGTGCTGGCGCGCAAATACCGGCCGCAGACCTTTTCCCAGCTGATCGGCCAGGATGCGATGGTCACGACACTGGGCAACGCGATCAAGCGCGACCGGCTGGCCCACGCCTTCCTGCTCACCGGGGTGCGCGGCGTCGGCAAGACCTCCACCGCGCGGCTGATCGCCAAGGCGCTCAACTGCGTCGGGCCGGACGGGCAAGGCGGGCCGACGATCGATCCGTGCGGCGTGTGCGAGCCGTGCCGCGCGATCGCCGAGGGGCGCCACATCGACGTGATCGAGATGGACGCCGCCAGCCACACCGGCATCGACGACATCCGCGAGATCATCGAGGCGTCGCGCTATGCGGCAGTCTCGGCGCGCTACAAGATCTACATCATCGACGAAGTCCACATGCTGTCGAAAGCGGCCTTCAACGGGCTGCTCAAGACGCTCGAGGAACCGCCGGGCCATGTGAAGTTCCTGTTCGCCACGACGGAGGTGAACAAGGTGCCGGTGACGGTGCTGTCGCGCTGCCAGCGATTCGACCTGCGCCGCATCCCGGCCGAGCTGCTCGCCGAGCATTTCGCAAAGGTGGTGGCGGCCGAGGGTTTCGAGGCGGAGCCCGAGGCGCTGGCGCTGATCGCGCGTGCGGCGGAAGGATCGGCGCGCGACGGGCTGTCGATCCTCGACCAGGCGATCGCCCATGCCGGCATGGAGGGCGAGGGCGTGCGCGCCGATGCGGTGCGCGCGATGCTGGGCCTGTCGGACCGCGGCGCGATCCGGGAACTGTTCCGGCTGCTGCTGGCGGGCGAGGCAGCGCCGGCGCTGGCCGCGCTGCGCGGTCAGTACGACCTGGGCGTCGATCCGCAGGCGGTGCTGCGCACGCTGCTGGAGACGGTGCACGGCGTGACGCTCGCCAAGGTGGGGGCGACGCCGGCCGCCGGCCAGTCGTCCGAGGAGCGCGATGCGCTGGGCCATTGGGCCGAGTCGCTGTCCTTCCCGATGCTGCACCGACTGTGGCAGTTGCTGCTCAAGGGTCATGACGAGGTTGCACGCGCGGCGCTGCCGATCGAGGCGTGCGAGATGGCGCTGCTGCGCGTGATCCATGCCGCGACGCTGCCCGATCCGGGCGAACTGGCGCGGGCGCTGGCGGAGGGCCGCGCACCGCAGGTTGGTACGCCGGCCGCGGCCCCGGCATCGCCGCCTTCCGCGGCATCGGCGCCTGCCGCGGTCGCCGAGCCGGAACCGCCGGCGCTGCCCGACACCGTCGAAGCGATCGCCGAGCTGCTGGAAAAGCACGGCCGCCACACGTTGCAGGTGCAGGTACGCAACCACCTCCGCCCGATCCGGCTGGCGCCACCCGAGCTGGAACTGTCCGGCGCGCGGCCGATGCCGACGGACTTCACCCGCGACCTGGGTCTCGCGCTGCGCGAGATCACCGGCCACACGTGGAGCATCCTGATCGGCGAGGGGGCAGGGAACCCGACGCTCCGCGAGACGCTGGCAGCTAAGGCCGAGGCGGAGCGTTCGGAAATCCTCGCGTCGCCGCTGGTTGCGGCGGCGATGGCGGCCTTCCCGGGCGCCGAACTCGATCACTGGAAACGCAAGGACGGGAGCATCGCTCGATGAAGGATCTCAACGATATCATGGCCATGGCGCAGAATGTGCAGGCCGAACTCGAAAAGGCGCAGGCCAATCTCGACACGATCGAGGTCGAGGGGCAGTCCGGCGGCGGGCTGGTGAAGATCAAGGCTTCGGCGAAGGGCCGAATCATCGGTGTCGCCATCGACGATTCGCTGCTTCAGCCGAGCGAGAAGCAGATGCTGGAAGACCTGATCGCCGCCGCGCTGAACGACGCACGCGCGAAGGCGGACACCGCCAGCCAAGGCGAGATGAGCAAGCTCACCAGCGGCATGCCGCTGCCGCCGGGCTTCAAGCTGCCGTTCTGATCGGGCGGCTCGCCGCAAGGTCGGCGGGAACTTTCGTTTCGGAGGCGGAGTTGATCCGCATCAGAAACGATCAAGGGAGTTCCCGCCATGTCCGACGAACGCGTTGAGACCACCACCACCACGACCGGCGCCGCCACCCCCCACACGACCGTGATCGAGCGGCGCAGCGGCGGCGGCGGCACCGTGCTGATCGCGGTGGTACTGCTGATCGCGGTGCTCATCGGCGGCTATTTCCTGCTGCGCGCCAGCAACAACGACACGATCCAGACCGAAGCGGTCGCAGGCGCCGCCAAGAGCGTCGGCGACGCCGCCGATAAGGCCGGGAGCGCGATCGAAGGCGCTGCGGACGGCGAAACGAATTAAGACGCCGAAATGCCTCGCAGAGTCAGGGATATAGCATGATGGTGCCCCGGCGCAGGCCGGGGGCCAGTTGCGGTGCGCCAAGGTTGAGTGCGCACATCTCGGAAGCCTTTCCAACTGGACCCCGGCCTGCGCCGGGGTACGCGTTCTGCCGCAGGCTGGTTATCGCAGGCAGGCATCCAGTCCCTGGCGGCGGACGACGCCGATGCGGGTAGCGATGGTGTTGCCGTGGCGGCGGGTGAAGCCGTGCGGCGCCACCGCCGCGCGCTTCTTGGGCAGCGGCAGTACCGCGGCGATCCGCGCGGCTTCCGAAGGCGACAGCGTGTCGGCGCCGTGCTTGAAGTAGCGGCGCGCGCCGGCCTCGACGCCGTAGGTGCCGATCCCCGTCTCGGCGACGTTGAGGTAGACCTCCATGATCCGCCGCTTGCCCCAGATATTCTCGATCAGCAGCGTGAACCACGCCTCCAGCGCCTTGCGGGCATAGCCGCCGCCTTGCCACAGGAAGACGTTCTTGGCGGTCTGCTGGCTGATGGTCGAGCCGCCGCGGATGCGCCCGCCCTGTGCGTTGCGGCGGGCGGCGTCGGCGATCGCGTCCAGATCGAAACCGCTATGGCTGCAGAATTCCGAATCCTCCCCGGCGATGGCGGCGCGTGCCATGTCGGGATCGATGCGCGACAGCGACCGCCACGACTTGGTGACGCCATGGCCGGTGAACACGTCGCCCAGCATCGTCCAGGTGATCGGGACCGGCACGAAGCGGTAGATCACGGTCATCGCGACCGACAGCGCGACGAAGCCGAGGGCCAGCTTGAAGAGCCAGCCGATCAGGCGGCGGGGAAAGGAACGGGGTCGGGCTGCGGCAACCATGCCGGACAGCTAGAGCAGTTTGCGGCCGGCTTGAACCGTTGTGTTGTCGAAAACCCGGCCGAGGCGTCGCAGGTGCGGGGTGCAGGCGGGTGCGGTCACCCGCTCTTCCTTCTTCGTCATCCTGACGGAAGTCAGGATCCATTCGCGCTTCGCTTGGAATCTCAAGCGGTGCGGCAATGGATGCTGACTTTCGTCAGCATGACGGGGAGGGATGTGAAGGCGGACCCGGCAAGGATGGGCGCCGCGCCGCCCGCGCCGCCCGCGCCGCCCGCGCCGCTTATGCGGTCGCGAGCAGGCGCTTGTCGCCGGCGATGCGCATCATCGCCTTTTGCAGCTTCTCGAACGCACGCACCTCGATCTGGCGGACGCGCTCGCGGCTGACGCCGTAGACCTGGCTCAGTTCCTCCAGCGTCTTGGGATCGTCGGTCAGGCGGCGCTCGGTCAGGATGTGCTTCTCGCGGTCGTTCAGGTCGTCCATCGCCTCGACGAGCATGCCGTGACGGACGTCGGCCTCCTGCGCCTCGGCCACGACCGAATCCTGCAACGGGCCCTCGTCCGCCAGCCAATCCTGCCACTGGCTCTCGCCATCCTCGCGCATCGGCACGTTGAGCGACGTGTCACCGCCCATCGCCATGCGGCGGTTCATGGAGGTGACCTCGTCCTCGGTCAC
Source organism: Sphingomonas mangrovi (assembly GCF_047975845.1). NCBI lineage: Bacteria > Pseudomonadati > Pseudomonadota > Alphaproteobacteria > Sphingomonadales > Sphingomonadaceae > Sphingomonas > Sphingomonas mangrovi. The sequence continues at coordinate 40,261 of NZ_JBIUCZ010000022.1, forward strand.
GCCCAGGTCGGTCGCAATCTTGGTGAGGTGCTCAGGGCTGAGATCGCCGTCCTCGAACGCGTCGAGCTTGGACTTCATCCGGCGCAGGTTGAAGAACAGCTTCTTCTGCGCGGCCGTGGTGCCCATCTTCACGAGCGACCAGCTGCGCAGGATGAACTCCTGGATCGAGGCGCGAATCCACCACATCGCATAGGTGGCGAGGCGGAAGCCCCGGTCGGGCTCGAACTTCTTGACGCCCTGCATAAGGCCGATGTTGCCTTCGGAGATCAGCTCGGACACGGGCAGGCCGTAGCCGCGATAGCCCATCGCGATCTTGGCCACGAGGCGCAGGTGGCTGGTCACCAGCTGTGCCGCCGCCTCGGTGTCGCCATGCTCCTGGAAGCGCTTGGCGAGCATATATTCCTGCTCGGGCGCCAGGATGGGAAACTTGCGGATTTCAGACAGGTAGCGGTTGAGGCTCGCTTCGCCGCCCAGTGCGGGAATCGTCGCGGGGACGTTGCTGCCGCTAGCCATGATCGCTTCTCCCTTGATGGACGCACGCCTTGCTCGAAGCGCGTGCGCCAAGCCTATACGTGAAGATGGTTCAACAGTTCCTGCATGTCTGCCGGAACTTCGCTTTCGAACGCTAAAGCGTGCCTTAGCACGGGATGGATGAACCCAAGATGTGCCGCGTGCAGCGCCTGGCGACGGAAACCCAGCGTTTCCAGCACCTGGCGGTGCTGCGGCCGCGCCCGGCCGTAGACCGGATCGCCGACCAGCGGATGGCCGATCGACGCCATGTGGACGCGCACCTGATGGGTGCGTCCGGTCTCCAGCCGGCATTCGACCAGTGCCGCCTCGCGCAACGGTCGCACCAGCGACCAGTGGGTCACCGCACGCTTGCCGCCCTGGACGATCGCGATCTTCTTGCGATTGGTCGACGAGCGCGCCAGCGGCGCGTCCACCGTGCCGCCGCCGGTCGTGGGCCGACCCGAGACGATCGCGCTGTAGCGGCGGTCGATCGAGTGCGCCTTGAACTGGCGCGCCAGTCCCTCGTGCGCCTGATCGTGCTTGGCGGCGACCAGCAACCCGGAGGTATCCTTGTCGATGCGGTGGACGATGCCCGGCCGCGCGACCCCGCCGATCCCGGACAGCTGCCCCGCGCAATGGTGGAGCAGCGCGTTGACCAGCGTGCCGTCGGGGTTGCCGGCGGCGGGATGGACGACGAGACCCGCGGGCTTGTCGACCACGATCAGATGCTCGTCCTCGAACACCACGGTCAGCGCGATCGCCTGCGCCTCGTTGTGCGCGGGTTCAGGTGCGGGAACGTGGACGTCGAACCGGTCGCCGGCGCGCGCCTTGCGCGACGGATCGCGCATCGCGCTGCCGTCTTCGCTCAGCACCTTGCCCGAGGAGATCAGCGCCTTCAGCCGCTCGCGCGACAGCGTCGGCACCGCGTGCGCGAGCGCGCGGTCGAGACGCCAGCCATCGGCTGCATCGGCGACATGCGCCGCAATGATGGAATCCCCCCGGTCCATTCTGTATCGTAGATGGGAATGACGCTGGAGATTGCAACGGGTCTCGCGCAGGCGATCCGCGCTGCGGCGGCGGCCTCGCCCGACCGCGAGGTCTGCGGGCTGCTGCTGGGCGCAGGCGGCCGCGTGACCGGGCTGCTGCCGGCCGACAACGTCGCCGCCGATCCTGCCGCCACGTTCGAGATCGACCCGCGTGCGCTGCTCGCCGCGCACCGTGCCGCGCGGGCGGGCGGGCCGGCGGTGCTGGGCCATTACCATTCGCATCCGCGCGGGCCGGTGCTGCCGTCGCGTACCGATGCGGAGTCGTCCCATGCCGACGGCACGCTGTGGATCATCGCCAATGCCGAGACGCTCGGCTGCTGGCGGGCGGTGGCCGAGGGACCGGTGGCGGGACGGTTCGTCGCGGTGGCGCTGCGCTTCGTCGGCTGAGGTTGCGGAGACGCGCCCGCAGCGTAAAAGGTGCGCGAAACGCCCATTTCCGATCGGATTTCCTCGATGCAGATCAGCGCCACCGACTTTGCGAGCCTGTTGTGCTCCCGGCTGTGCCACGATCTGCTCAGTCCGGTCGGCGCGCTCAACAACGGCCTCGAACTGCTCGCCGACGAGCAGGACCCGGCGATGCGCGCGCGCTGCCTGGAACTGCTGGCGGAGAGCGCACGCGCCTCGGCCAACAAGCTCAAGTTCTTCCGCCTCGCATTCGGCGCGGCAGGCGGGTTCGGAGACGTGGTCGACACGCGTGAGGCGCGGGCGGCGATCGAAGGGCTGTTCTCCGAGAACCACCGCGTCAAGCTGGGCTGGATGGTGTCGGAGCCGACGCTTCCCAAGCCGGCGATCAAGGCGTTACTCAACCTGGCGTTGATCGGCGGCGACGCGCTGGTTCGCGGCGGTCAGCTCGACATCGGCGCGGAGGCGAGCGGCCGCGGCATCGAGATCGTGGTGCGCGCCGAGGGACCGCGCATCGTGCTCGATCCCGAGCTGCGCAACGCGCTGTCGGGCGAGGGCGACGCCGGGCTGGCGCCGCGATCGGCGGCGGCGTTCCTGGCGCATGCGCTGGTGGAGCAGAGCGGCGGGACGCTCCAGGTGTCGCCGCCCGACGCGGGAGTGCTGCTGTTCGGGGCATCCTTCCCGTGGGGCTAACCCTCTCTTAACCGCTGCCCGCCATGACCCGCGCGGGAAAATAGGGGCGGCATGGACGATCTTCTCCAGGAGTTCATCGCAGAGACACGCGAGACGCTGGAGACCTTGTCCGGCGAAATCGTGGCGTGGGAAGCGGCGCCGCACGATCGCGCGCGGCTCGATGCCATTTTTCGCTTCGTCCACACCGTGAAGGGAAGCTGCGGCTTCCTCGACCTGCCGCGGCTCGAACGGCTGAGCCATGCTGCCGAGGATGTGCTGGCAGAGGTCCGCGCCGGCACGCGCACGCCCGATCGCGCGTTGGTCGACGCGGTCCTCGCGGTGGTCGACCGCATCGGGGCGCTGGTCGACGCGATCGACGCCGGCGTGGCACTGCCCGATGCGGGCGAAGACGCGCTGATCGCCGCGCTCGCTTTGGGCGGGACGCTGCCGGTGGCGCCGGCGCCCGCCAAGCCGCGCGGGCAGGCGCGCAGCGTCCGGCTGGGCGTCGATCTGCTCGATCGGATGATGAGCGGCATGTCCGACATGGTGCTCGCCCGCAACGAACTCGCGCGGGTGCTGCGCGAGGGAACGGTCGATCCGGTGATCGAGGCGGCGCTGGCGCGACTGTCGGTGTCGGTCGCCGACCTGCGCGACACGGTGACGCGCACCCGCATGCAGCGGATCGAGACGCTGTTCGCCGCGCTTCCCCGGATGGTGCGCGACACCGCGGCGGCACTGGGCAAGTCGGTGACGCTGACGCTGGAGGGCAGCGACGTCGAGGTCGACCGCGAGATGGTCGATGCGATGCGCGACCCGCTCGTCCACATGGTCCGCAACGCCATCGATCACGGTATCGAGAGCGCCGAAGAGCGCCGTGCGGCGGGCAAGCCGCTGGCGGGGCGGCTTACCGTCGCCGCGTGTCAGGCGGGCAACCAGGTCGTGCTGGAGATCTCCGACGACGGGCGCGGCATCGACGTCGAGCGGCTCGTCGCGAAGCTGGTCGCGGGGGGCTCGCGCAGCGCGGCGCAGCTCGCGGCGCTCGACGCCCGCCGCCGCGCCGAGCTGATCTTCGAGCCCGGACTGTCGGTACGCGACGCGGCGACCGTCATTTCCGGGCGCGGCGTCGGCATGGACGTGGTCCGCGCCGCCGTCGAGCAGATCGGTGGCCGGGTGCTGCTCGACAATCGGCCCGGCCAGGGACTGCACATCGAGATCCGCGCGCCGCTGACCCTGTCGATCGTCCCGGCGATCGTCGTGCGGGTCGGCGCCCAGCAGTTCGCGGTCCCGCGTCAGATCGTCGAGGAGATCGTCGCCGGCGCGCGCGCCGAGGTGCACATGGCCGAAGGCGTCGGCTCCGCGCGGGTGCGCGGCCGGGAGATGCCGTCGATCGATTTGGCGACGCTGCTGGACGTCGATCCGGACGGTCCGGTCGCGTCGATGTTGATCGTGATCGAGTTGCCGCAGGGCAGCTATGCGCTGGCCGTCGACGCGGTGGTCGACCATCAGGAGCTGGTGGTGAAGCCCGCGTCGCCGCCGATCATGGCGGCGGGCATCTATGCCGGCAAGACGCTGCCCGACAGCGGCCGGCCCATGCTGCTGCTCGACTGCGCGGGGATCGCCGCCGTCGCCGGAATCGCTTTCGAGCGGGCGGAAACCGAACTTCCTCGCGATCCGGTGGCGATTGCCGCGGAGGAGGGCGCCCCCGCGCTGGTGTTCGTCGACCTGGATGGGGTGCGGCGAGTGGTGCCGCTCGCTTCGGTCGATCGCGTCGAACGCCGTCCGGTCGACGCAATCGAACTGCGCGACGGTCGGCTGCGGCTGGCGCTCGACGGCGGGTGGGTGCCGGCGGAAGCGGTCGCGCCGATTGACGGCCTCACGGAACTGGCGATGCTTCGCCTCACCGACGGGCGCGACCAACTCGCCTATGCCGCCCGCGACGCCGGCGAGGTGGTGCACCTGCCCGACGCGATCGAGCCGGCGTGCCGCACCGGCCGCATCGCTGGGACGGTGCTGCTCGATCGCGCCGCGGTCGAGTTGATCGACGTCGAGTGGCTGCTTGCCCGCGATCGTCCGCATTCGCCGGCGGACCGTACGTCCGGGCCGGTATGCCTCGTGGCGGCGCCGGCCGATGGCCCGCTCGCGCGGCTGGTACGGCCGGTGCTGGAGGCGCAGGGCTATCGCGTGGTGGCGGGGCGTGCCGCGCCGGAAACGCCGGCGGTGGTGCTGATGACCGACACCGCGGCGTGCCGCTGTGCCGACGGGCCGGCGCCGGTCGTGCGGTTGCGCAGCGGGCCGGAGCCCGCCGGCCCCGACGACGCCAGCGTCTATCGTCACGACACCGGCGCGCTGCTCGCCGCCGTCGCCGATGCCGTGGGAGCGTCACAGTGAGCGAGCTCTATCTCGTCGCGCGGATCGCCGGCCAGGCCCTAGCGATTCCGTCCGACCATGTCGGCAGCGTGGTCGACGTGGCGGAGATCACGCCGGTGCCGCGGATGCCGCGGCACCTCCTGGGGCTGGCGGCGCTGCGCAGCCGCGTCGTGACGGTGATCGATACGCCGGTGCTGCTCGGGCTGGCGCACAGCTGCGCGGGCAACCCGCGCGCCGTGGTCGTCGACGGCGAGGGGCACAGCTACGCGCTGCTGGTCGACCGGGTGGAGGACGTGGTCGGCCTGGAGCGCTGCGCGCCCGGCGATGCGATCGAAGCTGCCTGGATGCGGGTCGCGCGCGGCAGCGTCGAGCGCGGCGGCACCCCGATCCCGGTGGTGGATCCGGCCGCCATCCTTGCGCTGCTCGTGGCGCCGCAAGGAAGCGTCTCGATTGATTAACCCGGCTGTGCGAGGTTGGCCGGGCAGGGGGGCTCGATGAAAAGCTGTTTGGTCGTCGACGATTCGAAGGTGATCCGCAAGGTCGCGCGCCACATCCTGGAGGCGCTGCGGTTCGAGGTGCGCGAGGCCGGCGACGGGCGCGAGGCGCTCGCCAGTTGCCTGGCGACGCCGCCCGACGTGATCCTGCTCGACTGGAACATGCCGGTGATGAGCGGCATGGATTTCCTGCGCGCGATGCACGACGCCGATCTGCCGCGGCGTCCCAAGGTGGTGTTCTGTACCACCGAGGGCGGCATGCCCTACATCCGCGCGGCGATCGAGGCGGGCGCCGACGAATATGTGATGAAGCCGTTCGATCGCGAGACGCTGGAGAGCAAGCTCCAGATCGTCGGCGTCGCCTGAGCGTCGCGCCGCAACGATCCACCGGTCCCGCCGCCCTCTACACCGTCCGCAGCTTGCCTTTGCCGCCGCGTCGCCGCATCGCTGCGCCATAGCTTGGGGACGCAGTGCATGGAGTTTATCGAACGGCCCTCGCCGAACTTCGACGATCGTTCGCTGCCGGTGACGATGCTGGTGCTCCACTATACGGGCATGCAGGACGCGGCCTCCGCGATCGCGCGGCTCGCCGATCCGGAAGCGAAGGTCTCGTGCCACTATCTGGTCGCCGAGGACGGCACCGTGGTGCGCATGGTCGACGAGGCGAAGCGCGCCTGGCACGCCGGCCGCTCGCACTGGCGCGGCGTCACCGACGTCAACTCGGCCTCCGTCGGGATCGAGATCGTCAATCCCGGTCACGAATGGGGCTATGTCCCGTTTCCCGACGAGCAGATCGATTCCGTCATCCGGCTGGTCGCCGACATCAAGCAGCGCCACGCGATCACCCGCGGCAACGTCGTCGGCCATTCGGACATCGCGCCGGCGCGCAAGCAGGACCCGGGCGAGCTGTTCCCCTGGGGGCAGCTCGCGCGGCTGCGGCTGGCGCTGCCGCGCCCCACCAAGAACCTGATGGACCCGCACTGGACCGACGGCGGCTTTCTGCTGGCGCTGGAGCGGTTCGGCTATGACGTGGCCGATCCGGCTGCGGCGGTCACCGCCTTCCAGCGGCGCTTCCGACCCGAGATGGTCGACGGAGAGATCGACGCCGAATGCCGCTGCCTGCTGCTGGCGCTGTTGCTGCCCAAGCCGCAGGGAGGCGATTGAGCGGGTTCCCCAGGCGACCAAGCTGCGCTAGGCGCATGCGCGTCAGAGGGTCGGGCGGCCGCGGCCCCGTTCGCGAGAACGGGGGCGAGGAAAGTCCGGGCTCCACGGAAACGACGGTGCCGGGTAACGCCCGGCGGGGGCGACCCCAGGGAAAGTGCCACAGAGAGCAAACGGCGACGGCTTCGGCCACGTCACGGTGAAAGGGTGCGGCAAGAGCGCACCGCGGGCCTGGTAACAGGAACGGCATGGCAAACCCCACCGGGAGCAAGACCGAATAGGGACGGCAGATGGGCCTCGTTCCGGCCCGTCGTCCGGGTTGGTTGCTGGAGGCGGCGCGCGAGCGTCGTCCTAGAGGAATGGTCGCCTATCCCGCCTCGCGCGGGTGGACAGAACCCGGCTTACAGACCCTCTGACGCTTTTCGCCTTTTGCTCGGAAGTAGAGAGGATCCTCTCGGTCACTCCGTGTCCCCGCGCAGGCGGGGACCCAGGGTCACGCAAACCCAGAATCGTGGGTGCTTGGAACCCTGGGCTCCCGCATGCGCGGGAGCACTCATAGGAGATGTGTCTATCCTCAAAAAAGTTGCACCGGCCCGCCGCGGCGCCCCAGGGACGACGGGGCAGGACGGACCGGCGCGCCGGATGCAGGAGGGGTTCGCATCCGGTAGCTCGTGGATCGCTCAGACCAGCACCGGCTCCGGCTTGGGCACCTCGGTCAGCGCGGTGGTCGAATCGATCTCCATCAGCGGCTTGATGAGCCCGTCGCGCAGGTCGTAGACCCAGCCGTGCAGGTACAGCGTCTGCCCGTCGGCGAAGGCGTTCTGTACCACCGAGGTCTGCGCCAGCCGGACGAGCTGGTCGCGGACGTTGAGCTCGACGAGGCGATTGGCGCGCTGGTCCTCGGGCAGCGCGTCGATCTCGTCGGCGTGGTCGCGATAGACCTGCTCGGCGGTCTGCAGCCACTTGCCGACATAGCCGGTGGTGCCGCCCGCCAGCGCCGCGTTGATCCCGCCGCAGCCGTGATGGCCGCAGATGATGATGTGCCGGACCTTGAGCACGGTGACCGCATATTCGAGCACCGACATCAGGTTGAGGTCGTCCTCGTTCACCAGATTGGCGACGTTGCGGTGGATGAACATGCCGCCCGGCGGGGTGTTGGTCAGCTGTCCGGCGGCGACGCGGCTGTCGGAACAGCCGATCCACAGGAACTCGGGCTGCTGGCCGGCGATCTGGCGCTCGAAATAGTCGGAGCGCTCTTCCAGCCGCTCCGCCGCCCACGCCTTGTTGGCGAGCAGCAGGTGCTTGTACTCTCTCATGCGAAGACGACCTCCTTGCGTGGCGCCTGGATCTTGGACACCGTCTTCTCGCCGACGTCGCCGCGCACGATCACCCCGATGTTGCGGAACTGCGCGTTCTTGGCGAAGGCGTTGATGATGTCGATGTTGTCGATGTCGACGTAGCTGGTCGCCGAAAGGTCGATCAGCACGTGGCAATCGTCCGGAACCTTCGCCAGCTCCTTCTGCAGCTCGTACTTGTGCATGAAGTAGAGGTTGCGGCGGGCGCGGATCATGCAGCTGTCGCCGTCTTGGACGAAGATGATCGCCGGGCGGAAATTGCGGCCGATCACGAAGACGAAGCCGACGACCAGGCCGATGACGATGCCCTGGAGGAGATCGGTAAACAGGATCGCGAGCACCGTGACCACGAACGGCACGAACTGCGTCCAGCCTTGCTTGAAGCGCTTGGTGAACAGCGACGGCTTGGTGAGCTTGTAGCCGGTCGCGATCAGCACCGCGGCGAGCGCCGACAGCGGGATCAGGTTGAGGATCGCCGGGATCAGCAGCACGCTCAGCAGCAGCCAGCAGCCGTGCAGGATCGTGGACAGCTGGCTGTTGGCGTTCGCGTCGACGTTGGCGGAGCTGCGGACGATCACCGAGGTGACGGGCAGGCCGCCGATCAGGCCGGCGACGATGTTGCCGCCGCCTTGGGCGAACAGCTCGCGGTTCTTGTCGGTGGTGCGGCGCTTCGGGTCGATCTCGTCGACCGCCTTGACCGACAGCAGCGATTCGAGGCTGGCGACGATCGCGAGGGTGATCGCGGTGGTCCACACCGCGCCGTTGCCGATCTGGCCGAAGTCGGGGGTGGTGAACAGCCCGACGAACTCGCCGAGTCCGGCGGCGATCGGCACGCTGACGAGGTGCGACTGCTGGACCTGGAGATTGGGGGCGACCACGCCGAACAGCGCGTTGATCGCCACCGCGCCGACCACGACCACCAGCGGGCCGGGGACGAAGCGCAGCGGGCCTTCCTTCGGCTTGGCATGGTCCCACCAGAACAGGAAGGCGAGCGAGACCGCGGCGATGATCGCGGCGCCCCACACGATCTGTTCGCGCAGCACGCCGCCGAGCGCGGTAAGCGTGTTCTGGCCGTCGACCTGGAGGAAGGTGAAGCTCCCTTCCGGGTCGCCGTCATAGCCGATCGCGTGCGGCAGCTGCTTGAGGATCAGGATCAGGCCGATCGCGGCCAGCATGCCGGTGATGACCGACGACGGCACGAATTCGCTGAGGATGCCGCCGCGCGAGAAGGAGAAGGCGAGCTGGATCACGCCCGCCAGCACCACCGCAAGCAGGAACGCTTCGTAGCTCGGCATGCGCTGGATCGCGTCGAGCACGATCACCGTCAGGCCGGCGGCGGGGCCGCTCACCGACAGCGGCGACTTGCTGAGCATGCCGACGACGATGCCGCCGACGATCCCGGAGATCAGGCCGGAGAACAGCGGCGCGCCCGAGGCGAGCGCGACGCCGAGGCACAGCGGCAGCGCGACGAGCGCCACCACGATCGAGGCGGGCACGTCCTGCCGCCAGCTGCTCGTGAATTTCGAAGCCAAGGACACCGCGTTCCCTTTTTCCTGGTCAGGTCGCGTCCGGGGACGCGTGCGGCGCAGCATATAAAACACCTGCCCGGGCGGAGGGCAGCGGTAAATAATTACGTTTTGTTTCCTGAACCCCCGGGTTGTGCGTGGCGGCAGGGGGGCTATCTGGAAAGCGATGGTCCGTTCAAGTCGATCCAACGATTGGGGATTTCCGCGCTGGCGCGGCTACGAAGCCGAGCGCCAGGCGACGCGCGTCCGGCTGTGCGACCGCCACGGCTGCGAAGCGCCCGGCGACCGGCCCGCGCCCAAGTCGCCCAACAATCCGGACCGCTGGTACTTCTGCGAAACGCACGCCGCCGAATACAACCGCAACTGGAACTACTTCGAGGGGCTCGACGAGGAAGAGGCCAAGCGGCGCGAGGCGAGCGAGCAGCGCACCGCCAGCGGCTATGCCAACGCCTCGCACTATGCCTGGGGCGGCTCCGGCGACGGCAGCCGCTCGCGCGACGAGATGCGCGCGCTCGAAGTGCTCGAGCTGGAGGTCGACGCGGAGTTCGAGGCGGTGCGCGCCGCCTGGCGCCGGCTCGCCAAGGCAAACCATCCGGACGTGCGGCCCGGCGACAAGGACGCCGCGACCCGCTTCCAGGCGATCCAGGCCGCGTACGAAGTGCTGCGCACAGCCGAGGAACGGCGGCAGTGGAAGCCCGCATGAAGCGGGCCCGCGCGCGCTGGTCGCGGGCGGTGCTGGTATGCGGCAAATGTTCGAAGAAGCTCGACGGCGGCTTCGGCCCCGACGGCGACCGGCCGCTCGCCAAGGCGCTGCGCAAGCGGCTCGGGCTCAAGAAGGGACCCAAGGCTGCCGCCGGGCTGGTCGAGACGCGCTGCCTGGGGCTGTGCCCCAAGCGGGCGGTGGCGGTGGTCGATGCCGCGCGACCCGAGGAATGGCTGGTCGTGCCGCCCGGCGCTGACCTCGATGCTCTGGCGGAGACGCTGGGGCTCGCCGCAGACCGGAGCGTCTGACGTCCAACCGCAGTTCTTGCACTGCTTTGCCTTGACGCTCGGCGTGTGCGGGGAAATGCTCGTCGCGACCCTGTTTGCGGAGGCTGCCCTTGCGCGTCGTTCTGTCCCTCGTCGCACTGACCGCGGCTGCATCCCCCGTTGCCGCGCAAGCGGATGGCGAGCGGAGCTACGAGGGCACCGCCGGACCTGCTCCGATCGTGCTTTCCCTGGCAGCGCCGGACTCCGGAAACCATGTCTCGGGCCGGTACTTCCGCCGATCCGACCGCCGCGACATCGAGCTGGAGGGCGAGCGTCGAGGCGATGCTCTGTCGTTTGATGCCGGAACCGAGGGCGACCGGCTCGACCTCCGAGTCCACGACGATGCACTGGTCGGTACCCTCACCACCGCCGGCAAGCGGCTGCCGGTGCGGCTGACGCGTGTCACCGTGGCGAAGGAGGTGCCCGCCGAGGCACCGGCCGACTTGTCACTGCACGAGAAGCTGCAACTGGCGGGCTTGCGCCTCGAAGCGGGCGCTGTCGAAACGATCGCCGGCAGGCGCGTGCGCTGGTTTCGCGAGGCGCAAAGCGGCGTCCGCCTGTTCCGGCTGGAGACCGGCTATGGGTCCGAACCGACGGTCGCGATCAACGCCGCGCTGGCGCAGAACCAATGGCGCGACGTCAGCGCGTCCTTCGGATGCACCCGCGTCGACGGTGGCCCCGGCATGGACGGCGCCGTTGCCGGCAACCCGTGGCTGAGCGACGAGTATGTGAGCTATCGCTGGCGGGCCGGCTGGGATTGCGGACACGCCAGCCAGCACGAGGTGACAGTCGACGGACACAGCTTCGACGCGCGTACCGGGCGCGAATTGACGCTGGATCAGGTGCTGCCGGTCGGCGGCGGTCCGGTCCCGCCCGAGGGCAGCGAGCGATGGTACCCATATCGCCGCGACGTCTTCGCGCCTGCCGTCACGGCCCTCCTGCGGCGCACCCACGCCGCCGAGATGAAACCGGTCGCTCCCGAAGACGACGCCTGTCCCTACGATGATCCGGAAGTCTGGGCGATGCCGGCCTGGCAGCTGACGCGCGAAGGCCTGTGGCTCGGCGCGCGCTTTCCGCGGGCAGCGGGGTTCTGCGACAATCCCGAATGGTCGGTGCTGCCCTGGTCCGCCCTCCAGGCCCGTCGGACGAGCGGCAAAGGCGCTGGCACGCGCTTCTAGGCAGACCCCGGTCTAGGCAAACCCGGGCGTGCAGGACCTTGACGCTGCACGTCGGCCGGGAAATTCTCGTCGCCCATCCTGTTTGCGGAGGCTGTCGTTGCGCATCGCTCTTCCCTTGGTTGCCATCGCCCTCGCGGCATCGCCCGCCGACGCCCAGTCCGGCACCGCCCGGAGCTACGAGGGGAGCGCGGGGTCGACGCAGATCGTGCTGACGCTGGAGGACGAGGGCACTGACGAGGAGGCTTGGGGCCGCTACTTCTATCGCTCCACCCGCCGCGACATCGCACTCCAGGGGACGCGAAGCGGAGACTCGCTAACCCTCGACGCGCGCTTCACCGGCGATCGTCTGCAACTGCGCCGACAGGGGGACACCCTCGTCGGCACGCTCACCACCGGCGCGAAGCGGCGCCTGCCGGTGCGACTTACGCGGGTTACGACCGCCGCGGGGGTGCCGGCCGAGGCGACCACCGACCTGTCGCTGCACGAGAAGCTCCAGCTGGCCGGGCTGCGCTTCGAGCCGGGGGCGACCGAGGTGATCGACGGCAAGCCGATCCGCTGGCTCAGCGAGGCGAAGAGCGGCGTGCGGCTGTTCCGGCTGGCAGGCGGCTATCCCGCGCAACCGATGGCGGCGATGAACGCCGCGCTCGCGCGCAACCAGTGGCGCGACGTCCGCCACTCGCTTGCTTGTACCAGTTCGGACGGCGGTGCCGGCGTGATCCAAGACGTCGAGGGGAAGCCCTGGCTCACAGCCGAGTACGTCAGTTACCGCGTGGAGGCCGCCTGGGACTGCGCGGGGGCTGCGCATCCCGACTTCGGCGTCTCCGGATATAGCTTCGACGCGCGCAGCGGGCGCGAACTGCGCCTCGACGAGGTGCTGCCGGCGGGCACGCAGCCTGTTCCGGCCGAGAGCAGCGATGGCTGGTACGCCTATCGCTCCGAGGTGTTCGCACCGGCCGTCGTGACGCTGCTGCGGCGCACGCACGCCGCCGAGATGAAGCCGGTCGATCCGGAGGGCGAGGACTGCAACTATTCGGATCCGGAGGTGTGGTCGTTTCCCAGCTGGCAACTGACCCGCGACGGGCTGTGGCTCGGCGCCAGCTTCGCGCGGGTACAGCGGGTGTGCGACAACCCCGACTGGTCGGTGATCCCCTGGTCTGCGCTCAAGAAGCCGGCGCCCGCCGCGCGCTGAGGCGCCCCGTGCTCTTGCGCAGGCAGGAGTCCATGGTTCCGCAAACCAGCCATCGATCCGCCTCGCCTCCTAGGCTGCCGCCTTTGTGAGATCTCCGGGCAGCGCATCCGCCTCCATTGCCATCCTGGCGAACGTCAGGATTCCCGGCCGCAGCGCTGGAGCCACGGGCGTTGCGCGTATGGATGCTGACCTTCGTCAGCAATGACGGGGAAAGGCTTTTGCCAGGGCCGGCGCGCGCGAGAACGCCGGTCGCGTCAGCCGGCGTAGCGTTCGGCTTCGTGGCGGATCAGCGCGATCATGTTGGGGATGCCCTGCGTCCGGTTCGAACTCAGCTGCTTGGTGAGGTCGAACGGTGCCAGCGCGGCCGGGATGTCGATCGCGAGGATCGCGTCCGGTGCCCGGTCCTGCACCGCCGTCAGCACCAGCGCGATGATCCCCTTGGTGATCGCGGCGTTGCTGTCGGCGAGGAAGTGGAGCGTCCCGTCGTCGCGGCGGGTGGGATAGACCCACACCGAGGCTGAGCAGCCGCGCACCAGCGTCGCATCGGTCTTGAGCGCGTCGGGCATCGCCTCCAGCCCGCGCCCCAGTTCGATCAGCAGGCGATAGCGGTCGTCGGGATCGAGGAAGCTATGTTCTTCGAGGAGGTCGTCGAGGGACTGCATGGCCCGCGCGGTAGCAGCTGGCGGCGGCCGGCAAAAGGCCGCCGTGCCTCCGCCGTCAGAGGTCGACGCCGGCGGCGATCGCCTCGAGCTTGCGGATGCGTTCGCGCAGGTCGGCAAGCTCGATGCGGGTGCCGGCATTGCCGAGCGCCGCGCCGTCGGGTCGATCGCCCTGCGACAGCTCCTGACGCTTGAACGCCAGCCAGCCGCGCCAGCCGGCCAGGGCGGCGGTGGTGGTCATCGCCACCGCGCCGAGGCTGGCGGCGGCGAGGACGAGGGGAAGGGTGAGGTCGGTCATGACGCTACTCCCGGGGGTTCAGTTCAGCGGCGGCTGGTCGCGCAGCCGCTCGATCTCGTCGGACAGATCGAGCCCGCGGTCGGTCACGATGCGTTCGAGCACGCGCACGCGCTGCTCCAGCCGCTCCGTCTGCGCCGCATATTGCGCCGCCTTTTCCGCGAGCTTGTTGGCCTCGATCTCCAGCGCGCGCTCGCGATGCTTGAGCCAGGGCTTCACCAAAGTGCCGCTCAGGATCGCGACGATCGGGATCATCAGCGCGAGAACGGGGACGAGAATGGGGCTCATATCGGGTCCTTTCAGTTCGCGCGGTCGCGCAGCTGGTCGATCTCGCGCGAGAGCAGGGCGCCGCCGTCGGTGACGATGCGCTCGACATTGGCGAGACGATCCTTGATCGAGCCGAGTTCGGCGCGGAGCTGGGCGTTCTCCTGGCTCAGCAGGCGAACGCGCTCGACCGTCTCATCGTTGTTCTTGGGATAAACCGCCTGGCCCCAGGCGCCATCCAGCGGATAGCCGTTCTTGATCCGCATCCAGGTGGTGAGGACCCATCCGCCGATGGCGGCGAGACCGACCAGCACCGCGACGGGAGCGAAATCTGCAAAGGGAAACATGGTGTGTCCTTTCGGCTCGGCTTCAGCGTAGCGCCTCGATCTCGCGGGCGGTGCGGGCGGCGGGATCGGTGGCGATGCGTTCGAGCACTGCGATCCGCTCCTCCAGCCGGCCGATCTTGCCCGTGAGGCGCTCGTTCTCGTTGGTGAGCAGCACGATCTTGCGATCGGCGTCGGGATCGTCCTTGCGGCTCACCCCCGACCACTCGTTTTCCACCGGGTAGCCGTGGCGCGCACGGATCCAGGTGTTGATCACCATTGCCACCGTTGACATCGCGATCAGGGCGATGACGAAACCCGGTCCACTCCAGCTCATGCTACTTCCCTCCCTGTTGAATGCCCCGCGATTGGCTCAGCGCAGGCTGTCGATCTCGTCGGCCAGACGCGTGTTGCGGCTGGTGTAGAACATCTCGATGTCGGCCAGCCGCCGGTCGATGTCGCGAAAGGTCGAGCGAATCTCCGCGGTCGAGCGCTTCGGGTTCGATCGCACGCCCTGCCAGAACTTCGCGTCCTCCTCGCTGTCGTACAGGCCGATCGGCTTCTTGGGCGCCATCCAGGCGATCATGAAATAGGCGATGACCGTCCAGGGGAAGCCGCCCGCCAGCGTCAGCAGCACGGCGCCGATGCGGATCCACATGGTCTCGACACCGGTATAGTCCGCGATGCCGGAGCACACGCCCGACCATTTCGCATTCTGCTTGTCGAGATAGAATTTGGTGCGTTGCGCGGTCATCTCAGTTCCTCCGGGAATAGTCGATCTCGCGGTCCGCCGCGATCGGCGCGGCGGGGCGGAAGTCGGGGTTGTCGGCGGCGACGATGCGTTCGATCGTCTGGAGGCGCTCCTCCAGCCGGCGGGCGGTGAAGTGCATCTCGTCGAGCAGCTTCTCGTCCTCGCCGGTCAGCGTCGGCGCCTGCTTCCACCGCGTGATGTAGTGCAGGATCAGCCACGGCAGCCCGATGAACAGCGTGACGATCGGCACCGCGATGGAGATGAAATCGTTCATCTCAGCCCTCCTTGTTCAGGCGTGCCTTCAGGGCCGCCAGCTCGGCGTCGATCTTGTCGGCCGACTGGAGCTCGGCGATTTCCTCTTCCAGCGTCTTCACCTGGCCCATGCCCAGCGCGTCGGCGCGGCCCTCGGCCAGATCGGCGCGGCGCTCGAGCACGTCGAAGCGGCTGAACGCCTCGTTGGTCTTGGCGCCGGCGTACATCTCGCGCAGGCGGCTGCGGTTGTTGGCGCTCTCCAGCCGGGTCGCGATCGCGTTCTGGCGGGTACGGGCCTCGCGCAGCTTGTTCTGCAGCTTGGCGATGTCCGCCTCCGAGGAGCGCAGCGCGTCGTCGAGCACGCCGATCTCGGCGGTGAGCTGCTCGGCCATGTCGGCGGCCTTCTTGCGCTCGACCAGCGCCGCCTTGGCCAGGTCCTCGCGGTCTTTGGACAGCGCCAGCTCGGCCTTTTCGGTCCAGCTGTCCTGCAGCGTCTGCAGCTTGGTGATGTGGCGGCGCATCTCCTTCTGATCGGCGATGGTGCGCGCGGCGGAAGCCCGAACCTCGACCAGCGTCTCCTCCATCTCCAGGATGATCATGCGGATCATCTTGGAGGGATCTTCCGCCTTGTCGAGCAGATCGGTGACGTTGGCGGCGATGATGTCTCGGGTGCGGGAAAAGATACCCATTGCGGACTCCTGTGGTTGTTCTGGTTGGGCCGAGGCGAGGGGGAACCTGCGCCCCGGCCCGCCGCCGGTCACGCGATCGCGGGACCTGCGGATGCGGGGAAGCTCGGGACCGGGCCGGTGCTGGTGGTCGCCGCCAGCGTGACGGTGCTGACAAGCAGGGCGGCGACGAGGCTGGCGAGGGTCCGGCCGAGGTTCGAAGCGGTGTAGGTCGTCATGGTGGTTCTCCCTGAACCTTGAAGTGGCTGCCCGATTGCCGGGCTTGCTCCTAGCATTGCACGCCCCGTGCCAGTTTCAGGAGTGGCGGAAATCCGCGGTTTTCTGCAGATGGCTGGCCCGCCCGCAACAAAGTCGTTGCTAGCTATTGGTGAAATGCGCCAAGTTTGTGGAATGGAGCGCACCACCCAGGTCATCGGCCAATCCACCGCCTTTCTCGACGCGCTCGAACGCGCCAGCCGCGCCGCCGCGCTCGACCGGCCCGTGCTGGTGATCGGCGAGCGCGGCACCGGCAAGGAGTTGGTCGCCGAGCGCCTCCACCGCCTCAGTCCGCGCTGGGACCAGCCGCTGGTGGTGATGAACTGCGCGGCGCTGCCCGAGACGCTGATCGAGGCCGAACTGTTCGGACACGAGGCGGGCGCCTTCACCGGCGCGACCAAGGCGCGGGCGGGGCGGTTCGAGGAGGCGCACGGCGGCACGCTGTTCCTCGACGAGCTCGGCACGCTGGCGATGGCGGCGCAGGACCGGCTGCTGCGCGCGGTCGAATATGGCGAGGTAACGCGAATCGGATCGTCGCGGCCGCTGACCGTCGACGTCCGCATCGTCGCGGCGACCAACGAGCATCTTCCCGACCGCGTGGCCCAGGGCACGTTCCGCGCCGACCTGCTCGACCGGCTGTCGTTCGAGGTGCTGACGCTGCCTCCCCTGCGGGCGCGTGCCGGCGACATCCCGGTGCTCGCCGACTTCTTCGGCCGCCGCATGGCCGCAGAGATCGGGCGCGAGGTGTGGCCTGGCTTCGGTCCTGCCGCGCTTGACGCGCTCGCCAGCCACCCCTGGCCCGGTAACGTGCGCGAACTGCGCAACGTCGTTGAGCGTGCGGTCTATCGCTGGGAGCAGCCGGGGCCGATCGACGCGATCGAGATCGATCCCTTCGCTTCGCCGCACCGGCCGCGCAACACCGCGCCGGTTCCGCAGGCCGCCGCAGCCGCCAGCCCGGAGCCTGCGGAGCCGGCGGCCGCGCCCGTGCCGCAGGACTTCGAGCCGGCGGACTTCAAGACCCGCGTCAGCCGCTTCGAGCGTGAGCTGCTGTCGCGCGCACTGGCGGAAAACCGCTTCAACCAGCGCACCACTGCCGAGGCGCTGGGACTGAGCTACGACCAGCTGCGCCACGCGCTGCGGCGGCACCAGTTGCTGGGGCAGGGCGGGGGCTGAGTTTCCGGCGATCCGAGGTTGCGCACGCTGCGCCGCGGCTTACCTAGAACGCGACCGTAACGACCGGACCCTTCCGGCCGCGCCCGCGTTCGCATTGCAAACCCACATAAGGAGGAACCGTCATGGCTTTCGAACTCCCCCCGCTGCCCTACGCCTACGATGCGCTGGAGCCGACGATCGACAAGGAGACGATGACGCTCCACCACGACAAGCACCACAAGGCGTACACCGACAAGCTCAACGAGGCGGTCAGCGAGGACCCGAGCCTGGAAGGCAAGACGATCGAGGAGATCCTGGCCGACATGTCGGGTGCGCCGGCCAAGCTGCGCAACAACGGCGGCGGCTATTGGAACCACGACTTCTTCTGGAAGACGATGAAGGGCGGCGGTTCGGAGCCGAGCGGTGCGCTCAAGGATGCGATTGACGCCAAGTTCGGCTCGGTCGACGCGTTCAAGGAGCAGTTCAACACCGCCGGCGCCAACCAGTTCGGCTCGGGCTGGGCGTGGCTGATCGTCGGCGAGGACGGCGAGCTCGCGATCACCTCGACCCCCAACCAGGACAATCCGCTGATGGACGTCGCCCCGGTCAAGGGCACGCCGATCCTGGGCAACGACGTGTGGGAGCACGCCTATTACATCAGCTACCGCAACGCGCGGCCCGAGTATCTGAAGGCCTGGTGGAACGTCGTCGACTGGGGCGTCGCCAACCAGCGTTACGAAGCGGCAAAGCGCTGAGCCGGGAGGCGGGGAGGAAACTTCCCGCCTTTTTCTTTGGGCCGGCTGCGAGGGATTTGCGTCGCGGCCGGCTTGTATGTTGCCGCGGCGCTTCCTACATTGCCGAGGCTACAGTCGCATATTGACGGTTTTCGGCGCTTTGCGGCTCCTGCTTCCTTCTTTCCCTGTGTTGAGCACCAGTGCTCCCGACACGCGGGAGCGCGCATCAGAAGGAAATCCGCATGAGCATTCTCGGCACCGTCAAGTTCTTCAACGCCGACAAGGGCTATGGCTTCATCGCCCCCGACAACGGCGGCAACGACGCCTTCGTCCACATCACCGCCGTCGAGCGCGCGGGGATGATCACCCTCAACCAGAACCAGCGCGTCTCGTACGAGCTGGAAGAGGATCGCCGCGGCAAGATGGCTGCGGTCAATCTTCAGCCGGCCGACTGAGCCGGACGGACTCTCGGCGGCGTCATCCCGGCGCCGCCGACACTTTTCGGGAGACTGCCAGTGGCGCAACTGAGCTTTCGCGACCACGCCGCACAGGCCCATGCCGACGCCGAGGCCGCCACGCTGGACAACGTCCGCGACCGCTGCCTGCGCGCCGAGGCGGCCTGGATGGCGATGGCCGAGCGCCAGGAGCGCGTCGACCGGCTCCGCGCCGACCGCGACGCTACGGCGGCTCCCGAACCCCATGTACAGGAACACGAGTGACGCTTTCGATCTACAAACAGAACACCCACTTCCCCACGCCCCGAGCCGCCGCTTCCGCGGCGCACCGCCCGTCGGCAGTCGACCGCGAGATGCAGGCGATCGCCCGCGCCGCGGTCCGCGAAGTGCTCGGATGAACCAGAGGTGCGCCGTTTCCGGTGCGCCTTTTTGTTTGCGCGGACGGTCGGTCCAGAGCGGCCGTCATCCTGACGAAAGTCAGGATCCATTGCCGCTCCGCTGCTGGCTTCAGGCGGTGCGCGAATGGATGCCCCGAGTTCACAAACGAAGTGCAACACCAGGTTGAGGTGTTGCGATGGGAACCAGGTACCGACAGCTCTCGTATGCGGAACGGTGTGC
>NZ_JBIUCZ010000023.1:0-57818 GCF_047975845.1 Sphingomonas mangrovi
GCGATCTGTGGTGGGACAGCATCCGCTTCGAAGTCTGCTATTGTCTTTACGATTGCCTGACGGGAGCGACCTATTCGCAGGCATTGCGGCCGGGTGGCCGATCACGCGCGATCGGTCGAGCCCGACGGGGGCTGGAACGTCTGGCTCTGTTCGCCGATGCAAGGTTGCGGCACCGCGACCTCATGGTCGTACGGGCCGCGCGATCCGTCGCCGCCGACAAACGGCGACACGATGTGGTTCTCGATCCGATCATCGATCTTCTACCCGATGCGCCGCTCGTGATCGATACGGTTCCGCGGCGCTACCACCTGCCCGATGTCGGGCATCTTCCGCCGGCAAATCTGGCAGCACGAATCGTACAGGTTCTCGACGCCTTGCTGGAAACGTTCGCGATTGACGAGCGGCATCGCCAGCCCCTGTTCGACCTGACGGCACAGGTACGTGCCGAATACACCTCGCAACTGGCGGGCTACCATAGGCTCTTCGCCGCCGCGCGACCGCGTGCGATCCTCATGGTTCAGAACGGCGTCGCCCGGTCGCTGTTCACCGCCGCCAATGTGCGTGGGATACCGACGGCGGAAGCGCAACATGGGCTGATCGGGTTTGGCCATCCGGGATATTCCTATCCGACGGGCGTCGATTACAGCCGACAGTCGGGTTTACCGAGCTTGTTTCTAACTTTCTCAAATTTCTGGAGCGAAGGAACCTACTATCCTGCCGGGCGGCATGTCGTTGTCGGCACGGATCATTTCGCTGCAGGCATGAAGTTTCCGCCGCAGGGGTTGGGCGTGATCATGGTCATCACTGCGGGCGTCTATCACGGCGAACTGATCGCGCTGACCCGCGACTTCGCGCGACAGCTACCTGCACGGCGGATCGTCTATAAGCTGCATCCGGGACAATGGCCTGACGAGTCAAGTATCCGAGCCGAGTTGGCCGATCTTCCCAATGTCGCGGTCGGATCGGCCAACATTCCCGCCGCCGCGATGATGGACGACGTAACCCATCTGGTGGCGATCCAGAGCACTGTCGTCTATGAGGCGCTCCAGACGGGCCGTCGGATTGTCATCGTGCCGCGCCAAAATTATCACTTGCACGCCGACATTTTCGATCGAAGCGAAGTTACGGTGGCTGAAAGTCCTGATGCAATGGCAAATGCGCTGGCCGTACCGGCGGACGGAGGGCCGGGGCCGCTATTCTTCGAACGCTTCGATCCGGTTCGGGTTCGAGCGCTGATCGAAACCGAATTACTGGGCCGACCGTGAAGCTGGGGCGCAATTTCGTCATTTATTTGGCGTCTAGCATTGCCGCAGGAGCACTGCCGCTGGTACTCATGCCTTTCCTGACCCACGCCTTGGCACCTGGCGAATATGGCGTGATGGTGACGGTCACGACAGTCGTTGCGCTGATCGGGCCGCTCGTGAACTGGGCGACGACCGCCTATATTGGCGTCCAGTATTTCAAGGTGCCGGCCGAGCTATTCCCATCGACACTTTCGTCGGTCTTGATACTGCCGATCGTTAATGTGGCGGTTCTGCTGGCCGTGTTTTTGCTTGCACGCGGGCCGATGTCGGCATGGCTGGACATCCCGCCAGCTTGGGTCGCGATCATTCCGGTGATGTCGCTGCTGCTGTTCCTGCCCCTGATGGCGCAGACGATCCTGGCAATGCGCGACCGTGCCATCGGTTTTGCCGCGATCGAAATATCGGGGGCGGCGATCAACTTCGTTATGACGATCGCGTTCGTGCTGTGGCTGGGATGGGGATGGGAAGGGCGGATCGTTGCCGCAATCGTAGCCAGCACCACGTTGACCGCAATCGCACTCATCTGGTTCGTGCGCCGCGGCTTCTTGAGGCGCCACTTCATGGACGATGTCTTTCGCGATGCGTTGCGATTTGGCGCCGGCGGCGTAGCGCATGACCTTGCCAATAATGCGCTACGCCTAGGCGACAGGCTATTGATCGTGACGCTGGTCGGCCAAGCGGCGGTGGGCACCTATGCCGTGGCGGTGCAATGGACGACAATCATGCTGACGGTGCTGACCGCGTTCAACCGCGCCTGGGTGCCGTTTCTATTCAGGTCACTTGCCGATGATACGCCTGCCGCTCGTCAGCGTATTGTGCGTTATACCTATCTTGTCTGGCTGGGGCTGCTGGCCTTCTGGCTGCTGTTCACGCTGGCCACGCCGATTGGTTATAATCTTTTAGTAGACCAGCGCTATCATGGATCTATAGGCGCTGCATTCTGGCTCAGCTTGGGCTTGTTCTTCAACGGTATCTATCTGACCGTCGTCAATTACCTGTTCTACCTCAAAAAAACACATATCCTGGCGTGCGTGACCGTCTGCAACCTAATCCTGAACATGAGTCTCGCCTATGGCCTGATCGGAATTTATGGTTCGGTGGGCGCGGCGCTGGCGTTTGCGGTTACCGCGTTCGTCGTGATGGTTCTGACGTTCGGGATCAGCCAGCGATTATACCCGATGCCCTGGCTGCGTGGACTGGCGCGATGAGAGCCACCCGTGTCCTGCGACGGCTGCTCGCCATGTCGCCATCGCGCCGTCGCCAATGGCTGACGCTCAAGCGCGATCGTTTCATAACTGCGGTGTTTCATGCGCGGCGACTGCGGCGGCTCGGGCAGGCGACGATCGTTCAAAATCCGTTGTTCTGGACCCCCGAGTTCGTCGAGCTTGGAAACCGCGTCCTGATTTGGCCAGGCTGCCGTATTGAGGGAGTTTCACAGTTCGCGAACCGTTTCTACCTGCCCGCCATCACTATCGGCGATAATGTCAATATACAACAGGGGTGCCATATCACATTCGCAGGTGAGTTGGTTATTGGCTCAGACAGTGCAATCCTGGCTGGAGCGCTGATAACAGACATCGACCATTCCTACCACGCTATTGATATTAACTTGAATGATCAACCTATAGTAGTTCAAACAACTAGAATTGGTCGTTTTTGCGTTGTGGGGGCAGGTGCTCGTATTTTGGCGGGGACGGTCATGGGTGATAATTGCGTAATCGGCGCCAATTCAGTCGTACGCGGCAAGTTTCCTGACCGATGCGTGATCGCTGGCGCTCCGGCACGAATCATCCGGCGCTTCGATCCTGAGGCCGCCGAGTGGCGAAAGACAGATGCGAAGGGCAAATTTCTCGATGGCAACAAATAACACCCTCATCACCGGCGGTGCCGGCTTCATCGGATCGCGCTTGGCCATCGCGCTCGTAGCGCAGGGCCACCAGGTTACTGTGCTCGACAACTTTTCGCCGCAGATTCACGGGGAAAATCCCGGCCGGGGCCTTCTGCCACCCGAAGTGCGGGTACTGCGGGGCGACGTGCGGTCGCGTGACGATCTCGCCGCGGCGCTTGAGGGGCAGACGGCGGTCGTTCACCTTGCCGCCGAAACCGGAACCGGCCAGTCGATGTATGAGATCGCGCGCTATAGCGAGGTCAATGTGGGCGGCACCGCCGAGTTGCTCGATCTGCTGACCAACACGCCGCATTCGGTCGAGCGGATCGTTATTGCGTCGTCGCGCGCGATCTATGGTGAGGGCAAGCATCAGTGCGCGGAACATGGTGTCGTCTATCCGCTCGCCCGCGCAGAAGCCGATATGGCGGCAGGCGACTTTGCCGCCAAGTGCCCGATCTGCGGCGTCGCGACCGAATGCGTGCCCACCGACGAGAATAGCCGCATCCACCCTACCTCGGTTTATGGGATCACCAAACAGGTACAGGAACAACTGGTCCTCACCGTGGGAGAGAGCCTGGGGCTGCATGCGGTCGCGCTGCGGTATCAGAACGTCTACGGTCCGGGCCAGTCGTTGAAAAATCCGTATACGGGTATCCTGTCGATCTTCTCGACGCAGTTGCGCAACGGCGGCGGGCTGACCGTGTTCGAGGACGGGCGTGAAAGCCGTGACTTCGTTTATGTCGACGATGTCGTGGCGGCGACGATGCGTGCGTTGGAAAGCCCGGCGGCGGCGGGGCTTGCGATCAACGTCGGCAGCGGCGTGCGCACCGATGTGTCGACCGTTGCGCACACGATCAAGGAACTACTCGATGCACCCGGTGCGATCGAGGTCACGGGCAATTTTCGCTTGGGCGACATTCGCGACAATTTCGCCGATATGACCCGTGCGCGTGAAGTGCTCGATTTTACGCCGACGGTCGATTTCGCGACTGGCATCGCCCGGTTCATCGGCTGGGTACAGGGTGAGGAATTGGCGGAAGACCGGTTCGCCCGGTCGATCGACGAGCTGAAGGCGAGGGGCCTCTATCGATGATGCCCGTTGCCGGGCAGCGCATCCTTCTGATCGGAATCGGCTTCTATGATTACGAGGCGGCGATCGCGGCCGAATTCCGGGCACTGGGTGCCGAGGTCAGGGTCGAGAACGAGCAACCGCCTGAATTGCGCGGGTGGCTGGCGCCGCTTCGCCGGCGTGTGAAGTCGGATGACGGCGCCGCGACGTCACGGCACCTGCACGCCATGCGCGAACGCGCGCGGACGATCGGAAAGCTGGACCATGTCGTCGTCATCAAGGGCACACGATTGGACGAGGCGTTCCTGCGGGGGTTGCGGGCGGACAATCCGGGCGTTCGGCTGACCGCCTATCACTGGGATTCGATGGCACGTTTTCCCGAATTGTTGCGACGTCAGGCATTGTTCGATCGCGTGTTGACGTTCGACCATGCCGACGCAGCCGCCAATCCAGATTTCGTTCTACGTCCGTTGTTTTTTCGGCCCGAGCTTGCCGTGCCCGCCTCGGCGACAACGATCGACATTTCCTTTGTCGGATGGCTTCATCACGATCGGCTGCGTCAGGTCGAGCAGGTGCGTGCGCAGGCGGACACGCTCAGATTGACCAGTGACTTCTACCTGTCGACCGGTGGCTGGACCGCGACGAAGCTGAGGCTAAAGCGACGTGGGCAAGGCGTGCATTCACGCGCGCAGCCTTTCGATCGCTATGTGGCAACCAGTCTGGCATCGCGCGGGATACTCGACCTGCCGCATCCGCAACAGACGGGGCTGACAATGCGTGCGATCGAGGCGATCGGGGCTGGGCGCAAGCTTATCACGACGGGGGTGGATATCCGGCGTTACGACTTCTATCAGCCGGAGAACATTGCCATTATCGACCCGGTGGTGCCGCAACTCGATCCGGCATTTCTGGGTGCTCCCATGGCTCTGGTCGATCCGGCGATCATCGAGCGTTACAGCCTGCGTGGCTGGGCACTCGACGTGCTGGGGGTCACCGAGCCGACGAGCTTCATGCGAGATCCCTTGCCGACCACCTGAATTCGACCGCGTGTCGGTGCGGCCTTTCCGCGTTGGCAAAGACGCCTTACGGACCTTGCAATCTCCAGGCTGTCGTCGGCCCCAAAGGGACCATGCATGATTCGATTAATGTCGTTCGTGGCGATTGCGTTGATCGTCGACATCGTATTCCTGGGCCCGCTTGGCGTGCGGATCTATGGCATACCTGTTCGTCATGTCCTGATCGCGTCCCTCGTCGTCATCTCGATCGTCCCGACGATCGGACAGCGGATGAAGATGACGTGGCAGGTATTGCTGTTTCTGGGCATCGGGCTGTTTCTCGTCATATGGGGTGGGATCGTCCCACAGACCACGGGCGTCCAGCTAAAGATGACGCTGGCCGAAGTACAGCCGATTGCCGCGATTTTCCTGATCCTGCCATTCTATCATCTGCTCCGTTACAACGGCGCGGAATTCTATCTCAAGATAGCCAGACGATGCATATTCGTAATGGCAGTTATAGTCATAATCGTATGGTTCGCGTCGAACGTGTTTGGAAATGTCGGTGTCGGCATGGCAATGCGTAAATTCTATATTTCTATGAACGATACCGAACTTGGCGTTTATATAGGCCCCCTAGGCGACGGATCGTTCCGCGTCATGCTGATCAATTTTATCATGTTCCCATTGATTCTATGCTATTATAATTGGGAAGATACAGACCTTGGGTGGTCGGCATTTTATGCGCTCGCCATTTTTGCAACCGGGACGCGCGCTTTCCTTGGCGTGTGGGCACTGATCGTTGGCATATCTTTGCTGCGCCGGCGACCTGCCTTGGCGGTGCCGCTGCTGGTTGTGGTGACCGGCGTTGCCTTTGCCTATATGGGAAGCATGCAGCGGCTTCGTGTGTTCGAGGTGGGCAGCGAACTTGGCGCTACGTCTGTGCGCTATCTGCAATATTTCTCGCTGATGCAGCTTTTCTGGCAATATCCGATGTTCGGCGCCGGACTTGGCGCCAATGCGATTTTGATCCGATCGGTAGATGCGCCTTATAGTTATGAACTGACCTATGTGGCGCTGCTTGCCAAGCTGGGGATCGTCGGCAGTGGTGTGGTGGTCTCAACCCTTGTGATGTGGACATCCTACCTGATGAAGCGAACGCAGAACTGGACGAGCATTCTGAGCTTGGCGGCTGCGATCTTCCTCATGACCTCGACCAATCCCTACCTCATTAACTTGGTCGGCATGACGATTATGGCCTTTGTCATCGCACTGGGCGCACAGGGCGATCACCGCCGGACTGCGCTGCTGCCGGGAAGGCCACAACCATGATGCCGAATGCCAATGCCGGCCGGGGCAAGGTGCTGATCCTGCTATCCACCTGGAACGGCACCCGCTACCTGACAGCCCAGATCGATTCACTGCTGGCACAGGACGTGGATGGCGGCATCCACATCCTCGTTCGCGACGACGGATCATCCGACGGCACGATCGACGATATCCGAAATCTGGGCGACCCTCGGATCGAGCTTGTCGAGGGCGAAAATCTTGGTGCGCGGGGAAGCTTCTTCTCATTACTGCGAATGGCGCAGGCGCGGGACGCCGAATTCGTGGCGCTTTGCGATCAGGACGACGTCTGGCGTGTCGATAAGCTGGCCCGTGCGATAGCGATGGTGGGAAGCGAACAACCCGCGCTCTATGCCTCCAGTCTCGACCTGGTCGACGACAACCTCGCGTCACTGGGAAAATATACGCATCCCGGCGACCGGTCGTTCACGGCGACGCTGTTCGTCAATTTCGTGACCGGATGCACATGCGTGATGAACCGGACATTCCTCCAGCGTCTCGTTTTCCCGCAGGACGATGCGGCGGTGCTGATGCATGACTGGTGGCTGGCAAGCATCGCGACGCTGGGCGCGCGTATCGTCTACGATCCGGTTTCGGGGATTCAATATCGTCAGCACGCTGCCAACCATGTCGGCATTCGGATGGGGGTGGGCAAGATCGTCGAGAAAGGGCGAAGTTTGATGCGGCGCAAATCGGGGCCCACACGCTTCGACCATGCTGGTCAGTTCCTCAGGGCGGCTGAAAACCGAATGTCCGACGATCAGCAGCTCATCGTGCGGGATTTCCTGCGTACCGAACATTCGCGCGTCCGCAGAATGCGGTTCGTGCGGACGCACCGCCTGGAAATCGATCTCCCCCGCAAGCTCCTGTTCGTGCTCTTTGGTTGACCTCTCCATGAACCCGCTCCCGCCCCATCCAGTGTCCGCGTCGTCGACGGACGGCCCGACGATCTCGCTGTCGGTGGTCAGCCATAGCCAGGGACGGCTGATCGCCAGCCTGCTCGACGATCTTGCCAAATCGGACTGGCATGGGGGATCGCCGTTCGAAGTCATCGTGACGATCAATATCCCGGAAGACGAAGCATGGTTGCCGTCGTCGCCGCCATTTCCCCTCAAAGTGCTTCGCAACGCCCGGCCAAAGGGGTTCGGCGCCAATCACAATGCTGCGTTCCGGGCAGCGCGCGGCGCATTCTTCGCCGTCGTAAATCCCGACATTCGGTTGGCCGATTTCCGTGTGGCGGACCTGCTGGCAGCCCTCGAACTACCGGATGCCGGGGTCTGCGGGCCAGTGGTACTGGCGCCCGGTGGAAAGCTGGAGGACAGTGCCCGCCGCTTTCCGACGATCGCCGGACTGGCGCGTCGCCGGTTGCGGCGACGTCAGCCCGAAGCGGCGGGGTCGGATTATTCGCCGCCTGCCGGTGTTCTGCCGGTCGACTGGCTGGCGGGTATGTTCCTGCTGTTTCCGGCGCCTGTCTATCGAGCGATCGGCGGGTTCGACGAACGCTTTTTCATGTACCTCGAGGATGTCGAAATCTCGAGGTTTCTGCGTCGTCGCGGACTGCGCACCCTGTGGGTCGGGACCACCGCCGTCGTTCACGACGCATCGCGTGCCAGCCATCGCAGCCTTCGCCACATGCGCTATCACCTGGTGAGCGCGGCGCGCTACTTCCTGCTCAATCCCTGCCGGTAGACAGTCGCGGCTAGCGTGAGCCGAAGCCGGTCAGCATGGTTCTGATCGTGCGCATCACGACGATGAAATCGATCCAGAGAGAAAAGTTCTTGATATAATAGAAATCGAAATTGAGCTTTTCGCGGACCTGCGCGACGTCGGCAACATGCCCCTGATGGACCTGCGCCCAACCCGTGATGCCGGGACGCACGATGTGCCGGTAATGGTAGAACGGGATTTCACTTTCGTACCAGCGCGACAGGATCTCTGCCTCGGGACGCGGCCCGATCCAGCTCATTTCCCCGCGCAATACGTTGATCAATTGGGGTAATTCATCGACGCGGCTATGACGCAAGAACCGGCCGATGCCGGTAATCCGCTGATCGTTGTCCTTGGTCATTGCAGCGTCGCGCACCGCCGACTGATCGACATGCCGCGCGACCGTCATGGTGCGCAGCTTGTAGACCTTGAACGGCCTTCCCCGATAGCCGATCCGGGTCTGTCTGAAGATCACCGGTCCCGATGAATCCAGTCGTATGACTATGCCGACGACGATCAACAGCGGCAGCAACGCGACGAGCGCGACGAGCGCCGCTATCCAGTCGAACGCATGTTTCGCCGTCATATAGGCATAAAGCGGGCTGAGCGTGCCGAAGTTGTTTTCCGAAATCCGTTCAATTTCGACCCTTCCGGTCAATGACTCGCGTAGATGCTTCGAATGATAGACCGGGATCCCCTGCAGGGCGAGCGATGCCAGCTTTCGTTCCCATTCGTCGGACAGATCGCTCCAAAGATCGACGCTGACCGAATTCAGACCTTCGAGTGGGGCGTCGGGCGTATCGAGCAGTCGCCATTCGACGCCCGGCGTTTCGATAAGACGGGCATATTCTCCTTCCTTTACGACGCCGATGCGAAGCAATATCCGGCGACGAAGCAGAGTATGAATGACGAATGAAACCAGGATGCTCGCTGCAAACGCGCTCGTCAGGAGCAGCCGGCTGTAAGGTATCCGGAACAGGATAAGCATTACGAGCAAGATGCCATAGGCGACGCAGAAGGCCGGCACGGCGTAGAAAGATTCCTCTACGCCGGGATAATTCCTTATCCCGCGAAGAATATATATCCCAATAGACGATGCGATCGAGCAGCTTGCGGCACTATAAAGCAATGTCGTCGGGCTATCGCGCATCGACGGAAATACAATCGGCAAAAACATCGACAGGAACACGATGATGGCGATCAGCAACAAAACTTGAAAGCGAAGCAGGAATGCGAGCGAACGCCCGCTAATGCGCCTTTTGCGCAGCGCATCTTGATACATGAAAGGTTTCATCGTCTTACGCCGTCAAAAATAATAACTGTTTATCTTGACGAAGGATGGAAGTTCTATCATCAACCGCACACATGATGAAGGCGTATCTCCGCGCGCACTGGGCATACCTGTGCATGGACGTTTCGGCCAGCGCGATTGCGATTTCGCATTGCCACGCCTAGGAGGCAGGCATGTCGACGCGCCATCGTTCCGTTCGCCGCGCACGCCCTAGCCTTTCGTTTGGCCTTTTGTCGACCTTGTTGGTCGTGCTGTGCCTTGCCGGGGGAGCGTCACGCCCTGACGTGCTGGGCCAGTCAGTGGTCCGGGCGATATCGGCGCTGGCGATCATCGCGACAATTGTCTTTGCGCAGCGGACGCAGGAAGATACGCCGCGCGCATTATTCTATCTGCTAGCGGGGATCGTGGCGTTGCCCTTGCTGCAACTCGTGCCGCTACCGCCAGAGCTTTGGCAGGCGCTTCCCGGTCGTGGCGTCTTCAGCGCCGCCGTGACGGGCGCGCAGCCCTGGCGACCGATGGCGATCGAGCCGGCGGCGGCCCTGAATGCGGCGGGTTCCCTGATCGTACCCTCTGCCATCGTCATCGTCGCGGCGGGGGTGGCGCGAAGCGAATGGGAACGGATACTTGCGGTCATTCTAATAATCGCAGGCGTCTCGGCACTGGTGGCGCTTCTTCAGGTGTCCGGCAACCCTGTTGGCAATCCGCTCGTCAATTTTACATCGGGGGCGGTAAGCGGCCTGTTTGCCAATCGTAACCATTTCGCCCTGTTCCTGGCGCTGGGCTGTCTCGTCGCGCCGGTATGGGCCGTACAGAACGGCGATCAGGCTTCATGGCGAATGCCGTTTGCCGCGGGCGTGATGCTATTCTTCTTCCTGGTTATTCTGGCCAGCGGCTCGCGCGCGGGAATCCTGACCGGTTTCCTGGGATCGGTAATCGGGGTGGCCCTGATCCGTCGCGAGATACGGCACGCGCTTCGATGGATGCCAAGGTGGGGCGTCATGGGGGTGGGTGTGGGCGTGGTTGCGTTCATCGCAGTGTTGGTCTGGCTCAGTATCGCGTCTGATCGTGCGGCGTCCGTCAATCGCGTTATCGCGATGACCTCGAGCGAGGATATGCGTACGCGGGCCTTTCCGGTCGTCATGCAGATGATCGGCACCTATCTGCCGATCGGTTCGGGCATGGGCAGCTTCGACGCGCTGTTCCGTCTGCATGAACCGTTCTCGCTTCTGAAGCCGACCTATTTCAACCACGCGCACAATGATTTCGTGGAAGTGGTGCTTGATGGCGGCATTCCTGCGATCGCGCTGCTTCTGGCGGCGCTCGGTTGGTGGGTGGCCGCCAGCCTACGCGTTTGGCGCGCCCGGCCGTCGTCGGTATCGAACCCCGGTCGATTGGGATCCTCTTCGTTGCTGTTGATCTTGATCGCCAGCCTCTTCGACTATCCTGCGCGGACGCCGATGATCATGGCGATGACCGCACTGGCTGCTGTCTGGCTGGGCAAGAGTGCCTATGCAGTGGCGCTAAAGAGCCGTTCCGAGGCGGCATAGGCTGCTTTACCGCGCGAAGGGCAGCATCTATAGCGCCCATGTTTTACAGCCCAGGATCACTATGCGCGCCCGCGAGATTTGTATTGCCCTGTGTGTTGCGCTCGCGACAAGCGGATGCGCGCAGCGTGCGCCTCTGCGCTCGACCGAGACTTTGACTGTTGTTCCCGATACATCGGCGCTGCCCGAGCCAACCAGAGCGGACCTGATTGCGGCCGATCGCCCGGCGTTGATCGGACCGCTCGACACGATCGAAGTCGAGGTCATCAACATTCCGGAATCCAGTCGCGAGATACAGGTCGATGCAAGCGGGCGCATCGCGATGCCCCTGGCGGGCACGATCTATGCCGGCGCCAAGACTGCGGAAGAGCTTGCGCGCACGATCGAGGACGGGCTGCGTCGTCGTTATGTCCGGGATCCGCAGGTCGTCGTGAACATCAAAAGTTCGGTCAGCCAGGTCGTAACGATCAACGGTCAGGTTCAGGAGCCGGGGCTGTATCCGGTGACCAACCAGATGACGTTGATCCGTGCGATCGCGTCCGCCAAGGGCCTCAGCGAGTTCGCGCGACAGGAAGATGTGGTCATCCTACGGACCGTGAATGGTCGTCGTATGGCCGGCCTGTATAACATCAATGCGATCGAGCAGGGCCTCTATACCGATCCGCCGGTTTACGCCAACGACCTGATCGTCGTCGGTGACTCGCCGCAACGTCGCCTATTCCGTGATCTCGTTGCGCTCTCGCCGCTGCTTGCCGCGCCGCTGATCACGATCTTGAATTAAGGTTCGTCCCGTGAACGTGACCCCCACAAACATCAAGACCGACGCTTCGCCGATGGCGTTCCCCCAGCCCGACGCTGCGGCCATCTCGGAAGGCGAAGGGATTCCGCTGGCGCGCTACTATCTGCGGATCGCACTGCGCTGGCGTTACGTTATTCTCGGCGCGACGGTCGTTTGCGGCTTTCTTGGCCTTATCGTCACGCTGTTGCTGACCCCGCAATACACGGCATCGACGACGATCGAGATTTCACGGGAATCCGACCGCGTTACCAATTTCCAGAACGTCAATCCTGAAACGAGCATCGCCGATCAGGAATTTTACCAGACGCAATATGGCCTTTTAAAATCGCGCTCGCTGTCCGAGCGCGTCGCGGCTCAGCTGCGGCTTGCGGACAATGCCAATTTCTTCGAAATGTTCGGGACCGATAGCGACAGCCAAGCTTTCGAGCAGGTTTCGGGCCGATACAACGCCAAAGGTCGACTGACCCGTCTTCGGGTCGCTGGCGAGCTGTTGCGCGCGCATCTGCGCATCGATCCGGCACAGCTTTCACGGTTGGTCGATATCCGTTTCACCAGCCCCAATCCCGGCTTGTCGGCGCGGATCGCGAACGCATATGCTGAGAATTTCATCAAAATCAATCTGGAGCGCAAGGTTCAGGCGACCTCCTATGGGCGCGAACTGCTGCAGCGTCAGATCGCGCAGGCCAAGGTGCGTCTCGACGAATCCCAGCGCCAGCTGGTCGGCTATGCCACGGCCCAGCGGATCATCAACCTGCCCGGACAGTCGAGCGGATCTGGTGCGACGTCGGAGCGATCAATCGTCGCCGACGAACTGCAGGCATTGAACACCGCGCTGTCTCAGGCAATCGCCGACCGCGTGCAGGCCGAGGCGAGCTATCGCGAACGAGGCCGGGGGGGAGCGTCCAGCGACGCGTTGCGTAACCCGGCGATCAACGCACTGCGCCAGCGGCGTGCCGAACTTGCTGCCGATTACCAGCGGATGATGGTGCAGTTCGAACCCGAATATCCGCCGGCGCGTGCCATTCAGGCGCAGTTGGACCAGCTCGATCGGAGCATCACGCGAGAAGAGACCCGCGTTTCCGGATCGTCGGAAGCGGATTATCGCGCTGCACAGGCTCGCGAAGAACAACTGCGGGCGCGTGTCGAACGGCTGAAGTCGAGCTATCTCGATCTGCGGACGCGCAGCATCCAATACAATATTTATCAGCAGGAAGTGGATACCAACCGCGCCCTCTACGATGCCCTACTGCAACGCTTCAAGGAGATCGGCGTAGCTGGCGGCGTCGGCGTCAACAACATCGCCATCGTCGACAATGCCGACGTGCCCGAAGCGCCTTCGAGCCCGCGGATCATGCTCAATCTGGCATTGGCTATCTTTGCCGGCTTGGGTCTCGGCTCGCTCCTGGCCTTTATTCTCGAGCAGCTCGACGATGCGATCGCGGATCCCGAAGAAGTCGAACAGCGGCTTGGATTGCCGTTGCTCGGCACCGTTCCGAAGGTCGAGGGACTTGCGCCGCGCGATGCGCTGCTCGATCGGAAGTCGGAACTGGTCGAAGCCTATCTGGCGATCCATACCAGCCTTGCCTTTGCGACCGAGCATGGCGTGCCACGATCGCTAGCGGTGACGTCGACGCGTCCGGCGGAAGGCAAGTCGACGACTGCGCTGGCGCTGACGACGATGCTGGCACGCGCGCACAAGTCGGTGATTCTGATCGACGGCGATATGCGGTCGCCATCGGTCCATGCGCTGGCTGGCATCGATCACGAGATCGGGCTGTCCAACTTCCTGGCCGGCCAGGAGGCGCTGGAGCCGATGATCTTCAAGATGGAGGATCTGGGCTTCTCGATCATGACTGCGGGCCCATTGCCGCCCAACGCCGCCGAACTGCTGACCGGAAATCGTTTGACGATCCTGATCGAACGGCTGCTTCAGACCTTCGATCATGTGGTGATCGACTCTCCGCCGATCATGGGATTAGCTGACGCACCGCTAATCGCAAGCCGTGTCGAGGGTGTCGTCTATGCGGTGGAATCGCACCATATCCGGTCGACCGTAGTGAAGACCGCACTCGCTCGCCTGCGCGGCGCGCATGCACGCATTTTCGGCGCGGTTCTGACCAAGTTCGAGACGAAGAAGGCGTCGTACGGCTACGGCTATGAATATGGCTATGGCTATGGTCGCGACGACAGCGGACGGACAAAGGCATCCTGACGATATGGCGCGGCGCGAGCCCATCTTGCCCCGGCGATCCGCCAAGGAGTGGATGGCCCGCGGCGCCCTGGCGCTGCTGGTGGCGACGACCGGATATGTAACCGTCGCCCAGAGCTTTGCGGAAACCGTCGCACGACGCAATCCGGCGCTCGGTTATGCAATGGCGCCCGCTAAGGGACAGCTCGCAGCGGAACTGGCGGAAAAGCAGTTCAAGGCGATGCCGACGGGTGACGCGGGGTCCAGTGCGGCCCGGTTATCCCTGGAAGCGCTTCGGCATGATCCCACGGCGGTGAAAGCGGTCGCGGTACTGGGCCTTCAGGCCCAGTTGCGTGGCGATGTCGCAGCGGCGCGACGTGAATTCGCTTATTCGCAGCTGCTGTCACGGCGCGACTTCGCAACCCAGCTATGGGCGGTTGAAGACGCGGTCGCACGTGGTGATATTCCCGGTGCGCTGCGTCATTACGACATCGCGCTTCGTACGACGCGGGCGGCCGCCGATGTCATGTTCCCGGTACTTGCCGGAGCGATCAGCGATCCACGGATCCGAGCGAACCTTGTCGCAACCATGGCGCGCAAGCCGGTCTGGTCGAAAGCCTTTATCGACTATCTTGTCGATCACGGTTCCGATGTCCGGGCCACGGGCGCGCTTTATGCCGATCTGCGGCGCGTCGATGTGCCGATTTCCACTGAGGCAGACGCCGCCGTGGTCAAGGGTTTCCTTGCTGACGATGCCGCAAGCGCATGGCGCTATTACGCATCGATCCGCCGCGAGGTGGATCCCAGACGATTGCGTGATCCGGGTTTTACCGCGAATCTGACAACACCGACACCGTTCGACTGGACGGCGACCACAGATCCCAATCTTGCGGCATCATTCCAACGCCATGGCGATGGCGGCGTCTTCGATTTCGCAACGGTAGCGGGAGCGGCGGGATTGTTGTTGCATCAGATACAGATGCTGCCAGCAGGGCAATATCGCCTGGATGGGCATAGCATCGGGATCGATCAGCCCGATGCTATGCGACCCTATTGGACATTGACCTGTCGGGGCGGCAGTGAAATTGGTCGCGTCCCGGTGCCGAACTCCAGTCTGGCCAACGGCCAGTTCTCTGGCACGTTCACGGTGCCGGCAGGATGCCCGGTGCAGGTACTGGCGCTTCTGGCCAGCCCCACCGATCAGATTTCCGGGGTTTCTGGTCAGTTCGACCGGGTCCGATTGGCACCTGCGCGATAAGGTGGCACTGTGGCTGGACACGACTTCAAGATGCGGCCTATCCATTATCAGATGAAGCCATTCGTTCTTGTCCCGGCGATTGCCATGACTTTGGCAAGTTCAATGCCGGCGGTTGCCCAGCAAGCGACCAATACGCGCGATACCCAGCGGGCCTATGGCAGCCGGCTTGATCGGCAAGCCGTACCCGAGGTCAGTAGCGGTGTGGTGCAACGGCAGAATTCGCGGATCGAGAGCCGCATCAACAACCGCCTGAACACCAGAATCGAACGCTACGCGGTCGCAGTTGATCCCGCCGCGTCGCTGCGAACGCGTGCCGACGACGGAACGCGGCGCTCCACGATCGTTCAGGCGCCGTTGCCACCTCCCGAATAATGATATGAAGGACGGGATTTGCGTGTTCTGGATAAACGCTGATCGGGGAAACGAAGCTTAGGTGTTTGATCCCGGACTTTTATGGTGCGGATTTAACGTGAACCGCGCCGGCTCGTTTTGCCATGCCTTGCAGATGGCCTCGTAGGGGGTGAGCCCTTTGAGGGTCTTGAGCCTGCGGCCGAAGTTATAGGCGACGACAAAATCGCCGAGGTGCTGCCGCAGCTGGTTGTGGCTGTCGTAATGGTAGCGCTTGACAGTGGCTTCTTTAATCGTCCGGTTCATCCGCTCGACCCGCCCGTTGGTCCACGGATGTTCACCTTGGTCAGGCGGTTGTCGATGGCGTTCTCGTCGCAGACGCGGTCGAAGATGTGGTGGAAGGCATATTTGTCGCAGGCGCGATTGGTGAACTGTATGCCGTTGTCCGTCAGCACGGTGTGGATGGTGTAGGGGACGGCCTCGACCAGGTTGCGTAGGAACTGCGCGGCGATCATCTTGCCGGCTTGCTCGTGCAACTCGACAAACGCGAACTTGCTCCTCCGGTCGATCGCGACGAACAGGCGGAGTTTGCCCTCGGCGGTCTGGACCTCGGCAATGTCGATATGGAAGTAACCGATCGGGTAGGTCTTGGACTTGCGCTTCGGCTCCTTGTCGCCGGTCACTTTGAGTAGCCCCTAGATTTCTGGGCACCTTCGATCCTAATTTTGAGGACAGGAGGCGATGATGGGGAAGGCCAATTTCAGCGATGAGTTCAAGCGTGAAGCGGTGGCCCAGACCACCGATCGCGGATATCCGGTAGCCGAGGTTTCGCAGCGGGTCGGAGTCGGCCAGCACTCGCTGTATGCTTGGAAGCGGCAGCTGGGCAGGCCGGCCATTCGCGTATCCAGTGACCTGCTCCCCGTTTTCAGGCCGCTGATAAGTTAGCTTCGGTGTGCTCATGCCCTTGGCGGGGGCGGTTGGTGAACTCGGCGGGTGCCATGCCGCCGAGGCATGCTGTGCGGACGCACGGTGTTGTAGTCCGTCCGCCATGCCTCGATGATCCGTCTCGCCGCAGCCAGCGAGGGGAACAGGTGCTCGTTCAGGCACTCGTCGCGCAAGCGACCATTGAACGATTCAACAAAGCCGTTCTGCTGCGGCTTGCCCGGGGCGATGTAATGCCACTCGACGCCGGTGTCCTGGCACCAGGCGAGGACGGCGTGACTGGTCAGTTCGGTCCCGTTGTCGCTGACCACCATGCACGGCAGCCCGCGACGCTCGGCGATGACGGTGAGCTCGCGGACGACATGCCGGCCTGACAACGAGGTGTCGACGATGCACGCCAGGCATTCCCGGCTGTAGTCGTCGATGACGTTGAGCATGCGGAACCGCCGGCCGCAGGCCAATGCATCCGACACGAAGTCGAGCGACCAGCGCTGATTGAGTTCCTGCGGGATCGCCATTGGCGCCCGCGTGCCCAACGCACGTTTCCGGCCGCCACGCTTGCGCACCGTCAGCCGCTCCTCGCGATACAGACGGTACACCTTCTTCAGGTTCATGCCCTTGCCCTCCCGCCCGAGCAGGATCGCCAGCCGGCGATAGCCGAACCGACGACGCTGATTGGCGATCTCGCGCATCCGCTCGCGGACAGCATCGTCCCTTCCGCGAAGCGGCTCATATTGCCACGCCGACCGGTTGACCCCGATCAGCCTGCAGGCGCGACGCTCGGAGAAGCCGTGGTCGGCCATCAGCTTCTCCACCGCAGCGTAGCGATCCACAGACCGGGTCAGTTTTTTCCCAGCAGATCCTTCAGCGCCGACACGTCCAGCATCGACTCCGCCAGCAGCTTCTTCAGCCGCCGGTTCTCGTCCTCAAGCGTCCGCAGCCGCGCCGCCTCCGACACCGTCATCCCGCCGTACTTCGCCTTCCAGTTGTAGAACGTCGCGTCGCTGATCCCGTGCTTCCGGCACAGCTCCGCCGTCTTCATGCCAGCCTCGTGCTCACGCAGCACGCCTATGATCTGATCCTCGGTAAAACGGCCTCGCCGCATCGCTCGTCTCCATCTGACGAGCCAACCTACAAATCGCCTGATTTCCGGGGAGCAGGTCAACAGCCAAGCCGAGTGCGACCGTGATCGTCAGAGGCGATCAGGTGTTCGAGCGCGGCTTCCTGCTCGGCCGGACAGTCGCGGATCAGGTTGGAATGGGCCGCCTTGCGCGCCCGTGTCCGCACGATGAGCGCAAGCCGTTCCAATGTCGATGCCGCCGGCAGCACGATCCGATCTGCCCGCAGCCGATCGACCATACCCGCGACGATCGTCTCGCCTCTATCGGTCGAAGCGGCGATCTCCGATCCCAGCGCCAGCATCGCCCGTAAATCCGCCCGCGCGAAGGCGCGCAGACCGAGCAGGGCTTCGATCTCGGCTCGGTGTTCGCGCAATGTCGTTAGGCGCGTGGCATAGCCGGTGAAGTCTTCGGCCACGCAACCGATCTGATCGGCGAGCAGCGCGAGCATGGCGCCGGGCACGTTCTCGCCCGTCAGCAGCCCGCGCCCGGGATGGCGTAGGTAGCAGAGCTACACCGCATAGCCAATCCGGTTGGCCCCGCGCCGACGTCGCGCCACCTGCGCCAGATCGTCGGGACCGAGCGTATAGAGCCGTTCGATCGTCGCGTGGTCGGCAGTCGGGTCGA
The DNA here is from genome assembly GCF_047975845.1 of Sphingomonas mangrovi. Lineage (NCBI taxonomy): Bacteria > Pseudomonadati > Pseudomonadota > Alphaproteobacteria > Sphingomonadales > Sphingomonadaceae > Sphingomonas > Sphingomonas mangrovi. The sequence continues at coordinate 18,426 of NZ_JBIUCZ010000023.1, forward strand.
AGATCGCGGTACGCTGTGCGGGCGACAGGATGGTCTTGGTCGGCATCGGCTTCCTGTGCGTCACGAAACAGGAACGCGGACCTGTTCATGGAGCATAGACCAGAAGACGGATTATGTGACAGGATCAGGATTATTGGAGGAGCGATCCCGCTCCGTCACGCGAACGGACGTATATGTGACAACCCAAATCGGTTACGCCCGGGTGTCCAAGGCAGACGGTAGCCAGGTCCATGACCTCCAGCGCGACGCGCTGATTACGGCCGGCGTCGATCCCGACCATATCTACGAGGATGCCGCCTCTGGTCGACGCGACACGCGGCCCGGTCTCGACGCGTGCCTCAAGGCGCTACGCTGCGGGGACACGCTGGTCGTGTGGAAGCTGGATCGGTTAGGGCGCGACCTGCGCCATCTCGTCAATCTCGTGGGGGAGCTGACGAAGCGGCAGATCGGCCTCAAGGTGCTGGCGGGCGAAGGCGCGTCGATCGACACCACCACCGCCAATGGCCGGCTGATCTTCGCGATCTTCGCCGGCCTCGCCGAGTTCGAGCGTGAGCTGATTGTCGAGCGTACCCGTGCTGGCCTCGCATCCGCTCGCGCGCGTGGCCGGCACGGCGGGCGCCCGTACAAGATGACGCCGGCCAAGCTACGCCTCGCCCAGGCGGCCATGGGCAAGCCCGAGACGAAGGTCGCGGAGCTGTGCGCCGAACTCGGCATCACCCGCCAGACACTCTACCGGCATGTCACGCCCAAAGGCGAGATCAGGCCGGACGGCGAAAAGCTTCTTGCCCGGAAGACCCGCTCCGCCTGACCACATCATTTGCTCCGAAACAGGGCAGCAATCGCATCTGGCTGTTCGGTCGGGACGTGATGTGCGGCACCGTCAATGACGACATGACGGCCATGTTCAACTGACATGGCAATCTCCTGCCCCAGTTCGGGGGGCGTCGCATCGTCCAGCGCGCCGGAAAGCACCTCGACCGGCACCTTGATGCGGGAGAGCAGCGACCGAATATCGCCACGCTCGAAAACTGCGGCATCGAGCGCCAAGGCAAGAGAAGCCGGATCATGTGAAGCCATGACCTCGCGTTCGCTGGCCGCCTCGGCAGGGTGCACCTCTACCCACCCCGGCGCGGTCGTCAGGTGCTGATTTTCGCTCAGCCCCCAACTCGCCCACCCTCGTCCAGCAAGGCCGCGCGACGGTTTCGCCATGCCCCAACCCGTTCGGGGTACTCGGCACGCGCACTGCTATTCACCACTACAAGGCGTTCAACAACATGCGGATGCCGGATAGCGAGCCGCAGCGCGATCATGCCTCCTTGGCTGTGGCCGACGATCGTCGCCAGCGTCGCTCCATTCTCTGCAATCCACAGTGCCAGATCATCGGCAATGCCGTCCAGATCGACACCATCGCGCCAGCCACTGACGCCATGGCCCGGCATGTCAAAGGTGACCAACCGCTTGCCGGTTCCCACCCGGTCGGTCAGCGGGGTCCAGAACTGGCGGTTCAGGAACAGGCCGTGCAAAAAGAGAACGGGATGTCCGCTGCCGCAGTCGTCCCAACCGTAGAGCACGCCATTGATCCGCGCCTGTCGCGATGGCGCTGCGCTGTGCCGTGCCATCGCAATCAGCAGCGAATCCTCGAATATCTGATATCGCGCGATGAGGCCGTCACGGATCGTGAACCGGATAGCGTAATCGCTGTCCACGATGGCATCGGCGGGTTGAACGCGGTGTCGGAACCGCCCGAGCGCGATGACGTCCCCGCCGTCTCCGATCACGCGCTCGACCGAAAAGGCCAACGGGCGAAAGCCGGTGGGAAAGCGTTCGAGCCAGCGGCGCACCCCATCGCGCCCTTGTATAATCCCAACCGTGACGACCGCCGGGTCGCCGTCGACGTGCCAGATCGCCTCCATTAAACCGTGGGACCAAACACCTAATCCCCCAGCGGGCTCTCGCCGTGCTTTCTCAGCACGTCGTTGAACGCCTCGGCCATCAGCGCCTGAAGGCTGCGGTTCTGGCGGCGAGCGAGCATGTGCATCGCCAGCGACATCTCGGGGCTGAAGAAGCCGGCGATCTGCTTGCGGCCTTCGCGGCTCGCCGGACGTGACGTGCCCCCCCTTCCCTGCCCGGCGTCGACCGGTGTTGCCTGGGGTGTGGCCGCGGCTTGCGGCGGCGGGACGGGTGCGGTTTGGCCGCGCAGGTTGGCGAAGCTGGGTTTGCGGCTCATGCGGCGGCCTTTCTCTTGAAGCGCGGGGTCGGCATGTCGAGTTGTCGACATGTCCACCTGTAGATTTCGCGAACCTCGTCGGCGGCCTTGCCGTCGGGCTCGAACTCCATGACGGTGCGCCCTTCGGCGCTGGCGTGGCGATAGGCGGCGCGATCGGGAAGGACGAGCGGACACGGCGGAGTGCCAAAGCTTTCGACGAGTTCGCCGGCCTCCTGGTAGACGCGCGGAGCGTTGGGAGCGCCGGCGGTGAACACCACGAACGCTGGCTTGCGCAGCAGCTGGACGAGCTTGGCGGTGGTCTGGATCGCCGAAAGGTCGAAGGCGCTCGGCCGGCACGGGATCAGCACCAGGTCGGCGACCTCGACGGCGGCGCGGGCGGCGCTGTCGGCGTGCGGCGGCGTGTCGATGACGATCACCTGGGCCCCCTGCCCTTGCGCCTGGGCGACCTTGGCGGCGAGCCGCGGCGGCGGGCTGTCGATCACCTCGGGCGGTGCATCCTGGCGCCACGCCGCCCATTGGCTGGCGGTCGCCTGCGGATCGGTGTCGATGATGAGCGAGACGCGGCCCGCATCCTGGGCGGCGGCGGCCAGGTGCAGCGACAGGGTGGTCTTCCCCGCCCCGCCCTTCTGGCTGATGATGGCGATCGTCGGCATGTCGGTTCCCATACATGTCTACATAGCGACAGTGCAACATGTATGCGCAGAGTCGAGATATTCGGACGGCGAAATTGGTCGTCGCCCAACGAAAGATGGCCGGCCGGTAGGCCCCTTCCTCAAGCCCATTTGCCTTGTCAGAAACGGGCCCGGCGCGCTCAGGACCTCAACCGTTCCGCGTCGCGCAGAAGCCAAGATGATGCCGCGCCCTTTCCGCTTGCGCCCGTCGGGGAGCATTGCGGCGGCGTAGCCGACGCTCCTGGGGTTGCCGGTTGGGTCGGGTTTGCGGTTTTGTGGTTTGGTTTTCCAGTCTTCGACCGTCAGGCTTCATGCCGGCGACCGGCTAGGTCGTCGTCCTTCGATTCTTAAATAGGAATTCAGTAGCGGTTCCGGATGGTTTTGAGACTCGCACTGATCGATGCGACTGCCGAGCTTGGCAAGCACCTTCCCCAACGCTCCGCCGACCGTCACCTCGGCAAGCTCGCGGCACGTCAGCTGCGCACGCATCGCCGCCTGCTCTTCGACACGGACGGCGGCGTGGTGGACGACATCGTCGGGTAGTGGTGGTGTCGGGCGCAACCAGCGCGGCAGGTGACCGAGCAGCCGCTGGGGCAGGGTAGGGCGGTAGGCATTGGAGGTCTGCGCATAGCGCGGCCCGGGGCCCTCGCCGTCGACACGCTGGAAGCGGCGCTGGCGGACCAGGAAACCGGCCGCCTCGAGTATGTGCAGCGCGCGCGCGACGGTGGCGCGGCCGAGCGCGGTGGCGGCGGCGAGATGGTCGTAGCTCGGATAGACGCGGCCGCGGTTGAGCCGGGCGAGCGTCAGCAGCTCCTCGTAGACGCGTACCGCGCCCGCGGTCATCGCGGCGATCGCGCGTTCGGCGGCCGACAAAGTACGCCCCTCGGCACGCACCGCGCGCTTGAGCCGGCGGCCGGCGTCGAGCGCGGCGCGCGCCATGCGCAGCAGCCGGTCGGTCTCGCCCTTGGCCGGCACTGCGAAGAACTGTTCCTCGAAGCTCCCCGCTTCGACGCTGTCGCGCAGTACGGGCATGCCGGTGCGGTGCGGCGCGCCCGAGCGCGCGGGCTTGCGGCGAGCGCCGAACCCGCCGAGCGCGAGTGCGGTCGCTTCCCCCAGGGTGAACGCCGTCATCTTCCATCCCCTCGATGGGGCTGGGACCGAGACAAAAAGAGGGCGTGGCGCGAAACGCGCATCCTTGAACCGACGTGCGATCAGGCGTATCTAGAGGAGGTTAGTCAGACCTCGGGTCGACGTTTGGCGACGTCGCTCCATCAATCCTGGGATGCCCGGCCTTCGTGCCGGGCGTTTCTTTATGTGGTCACAGCCGCGTCCTGATCCGTGCGCCGGCCCCCACGACCGGTGCGGCGGCAGTTTCGCAGCTAAAATCCAACATCGGAAGCGCTTGCGGTTCGTGCTTTCGAGTAGGAAATGCCGAAAAAGTTCGTGCTTTCGAGTATCAAAAGCCCGGCGGATTCGTGCTTTCGAGTAGGAATTGGGCTGCCGGTTCGTGCTTTCGAGTAGGAATTACTCGGCGCGCTCGGGCTCGGCCGTCGCCGATTCGGCGCCTGATTCGTCCGCAGGCTCCGGCAGCTCGGCCACGCGCGGGGTGAGGACGACGCGCACCGGGTTGGACTTGCGTCCGCGCCGCGCCGGCTCCGCCTCGCCGACGGTTTCGACCAGCTCGAGCCGGTAATCGGGGATCGCGTCGGCGCCGGCGATCTGCTTGAGCGCGGTGCGGAAGTTCGCCAGCGGGTTCTGATAGCCGATCTGGAGGCGGAAGGTGGCGAGGTCGACTTCCATCCGCTCGCTGTCCGACGTCGACCGCGCGACTTCGTAGATCCGCCGCTCGATCGGCCCGAGCTGGAAATAGGCGGTGGCATAGTTGAGCACCTGCCGATCGCGCAGGATCGCGCGATACAGCCAGTCGCACAGCCGCACCTTGACCGCCTTCAGCCGGCGCTCGCCGCTGCGCGTCTTGGAGTAGTGGAGCTTGGCCTCGGACAGCCACGAGAAGAAGCCTTCCTCGCCTTCGCCGCCGGCTTCGATGTTGGTCTTGATCTGGGTGCCCTGCAGCCGCTCGAGCGCCTCGGACAGCCGGGCATAGGATCGCGCCGAATGGTTGCTGCCGGTGACGCTGAACAGGTCGTGCGCGGTGAAGACGAAATCCTGCGCGACGTCTTCGCCCGCTTCGATCTTCGCCGCCATCAGACTGGCGATGTAGAGCACGATCTCCTTGTCATAGATCGTCGCCACACCGCTAGCACTGGGCCGCACCTCGATCGAAACGCTGTCGGTATTGTAGGCGAGCGGCTTCATCCACGCGTTCTTGGCGAGCGCGAAGAAGGGGAATGCCATCAGCGACCGCTCGCCGCGGATCTCGCCGTGCAGCGGGCTGTCGAGCAGGAACAGCTCGCCCTGCGGCACGGCCTTGGTCTTGCCGCTCTTGGCGCGCGGGGGAGGGGGCGATTGGGTCATGGGCTATTTCTACTCGAAAGCACGAATCTGCATACCCCATCGGCACCTTCGCAGAGGGGCACGAGCCGATCCGAGGCGCTCCATTCGTGCTTTCGAGTATGAATTCGGATGCAAGGGTATGGGATCTGCGATGCAGCTCAACTGGAGATCGAACACTTCTCTGTCGGATTGTCGACACGTATAGGGTTGTACATTCATGCTCAAGCATGCACGCCTGCATGCGCCATCGCCAGGAGCTGCCGCGCGGCGATCATGCGCGACTGTACCGAAGTCCGTTGCTCGCCATCCCGCCCTTGGCGTCGAAGCAGCTCCAAACCTCTCCCCAGTCGGTTGGACCGACAGTAATGCCCATGTCCCGACCCAAGGTGGCATGGACGAACGCCAACTCGGCGTCGATGGCGGCACGTCCCAGCCAGTCCGGTTTCACCCCTGAAAGCCGAACGCTCCACGACGCTTGTTCGAGGCGATCCTCGTGAAAGCAGAGCGCGAGCGATGCCGGTTGGCCGCCGAAGGTCAGATCGCCCAGATCGAGCCACGCATATCCGTTGCCATGATCCCGGAATCCGGTTAGCCAGTCCGTCATTCCCGGTTCGATCGCCGATCTGCGTTGCCCTGCTTCCAAAGCCGCGACGGTACCGATGCGGATGATGCCGGTGCCCCGGTCGATGGTGAACGTCGTGGCCATCATGGCTCCCTCCATCGTCGCGCGGGAGGTGGCAACGACCGCTTCATCAGGTGGCGCTTCAACGCCGGCGGGCCGAGAATGCGACCCTGCCGAAGCGTATGCGATAGGTGCGTCATGGAACAGTCCGTGGGCGACCACGCCGGCAATGCGCTGAGGTGGCGACGCACCTACATGTCGACATATCTACACTGCGACCTGTTTGCGTGTAGCATCGAACACACCGTTCCTCGCGAGAACAGTCGCCGCCTCAACCCTCTTCTTCCTGCATCCTCCCGGCTCCGGGAGCGTTCAACGCGAAACCGTACAGCATCGCGGGCCTGAGGAATAAGCGTCATGCGGACACACCCCTTTCTGCCGATCCTTCTTGCGCTGAGCGTCGCCGGCTGCGGTGGAGACGATGGCGACGGCACCATCAGCCCGCCGCCGGTTGTCACCCCGACGCCTACGCCGACACCTACCGCCATGCCGACGCCAGCGCCCGCCGTAACGGCGGTGAACCAACGCGTCGTCGTCGGCCTCGACAACCCCTGGGCGATGGTCTTCCTGCCCGACGGGCGCCTGCTTGTCACCGAGAAGTCCGGCCAGCTGCAGCTCGTGACGCAAACCGGTGGCAAGACTGCGGTGGCCAACGTGCCGCGCGTCACCTTCTCGGGCCAACTCGGACTGCAGGACGTCGTGCTCGACCCCGAGTTCGCGACCAACCGCCGCATCTGGATCAGCTATGCCGAGCCGGCGAGCGGCGGCCAGCGGCTCGCCGTCGCGCGGGCGACGCTCGACCTGGCGGCAACGCCCCGGCTCGACGACCTCACGGTGATCTGGCGCGCGACGCCGGCGACGACCGGCGGTCAGCTCGGGGCGCGCCTGGCCTTCGCACCTGATGGCCGCACGCTCCTCGTCACTTCCGGCGAGCGCCAGCAGGGGACTCCGGCGCAGGACATGTCGGGCACGCTCGGCAAGATCGTGCGCATTAGCCTCGACGGTACCGCCGCCCCAGGCAACCCGTTCGCCGCCACGCCGAATGCCAAGGCGGAGATCTGGTCGCTCGGCCACCGCAACCCCTATGGCTTGGTTTTCGCCAGCGACGGGCGGCTGTTCGAATCCGAAATGGGCCCGGCCGGCGGCGACGAGTTCAACCTGATCGAGCCGGGCCGCAACTATGGCTGGCCACGCGTGTCCGAGGGCGACAATTACGACGGCAGCTCGATCCCGCGCCACGCCAGCGACCCGTCCTACACCGCGCCGCTGGTCAGCTGGACGCCGGTGATCGCGCCGGGCGGGATGATCCAGTATCGCGGCACCGCCTTTTCCGGATGGAGCGGCGACTTCCTCCTTGCGGGACTGGTGCAGCAGGGGATCGTTCGCGTCCGGGTCTCGGGCAACCAGGCGAGCGAGGTCGCACGCATCGGTCTGGGCGCCCGCATCCGCGAAATCGAGGAGGGACCGAACGGCTCGCTATGGGTGCTGCGCGACGGCAGCGACGGCGCGCTGGTAGAGCTGACGCCGCGCTGAGTTTGGCGCGGGCGGCGGCGCTTGCGGCTAAAGCCAGGACCGCCGGGCGGGCGCTATTGCGAGGAGAAGCGGATCAGGACGCGATGGTCCGGCAACATCAGCGCAAAGCCCGTCGCGTACAGGTCGGACGCGAACGGCCTGCCGACGGAGACGGATTTCTCGATCACATAGTCCGATCCGTGCCGGAACCGGGTCAGGTCCACGTCCGCCAACAACCAGGCGGGCGGCGCGCCCATCGTTACCGGACGCGACGCCGCATCCGCTTGCAACGCGCGGGAGACCGCCGCGACATCGGCGTCGGAATAGCGCACCACCGCCCACAACATCGTATCGGTCGTACCGAAGCGCTCGTCCTTGCCGATCGTGGTGACGGACCATTTCGCCCAGACCGGCACGAGTCGCAGCGTCACGAACTTGCCCAAGGTGGCAACGTCGGTCTGAACCCCGGCGAACGTGTCGGCCTCATTCCTTGAACAGCCGGGCGCACCCATCATGACCGACGCGCCGATGGCGCGAACGCGCGCGATCCGTTTCACAGCCGGTTTTCGACACGCGCCGACCGTCGGCGGGCTGCCGTTGACGCAACCACGGGGCCCTGGACGCGGTGAAGTCCCGAAACGAATAATTGCAGTTGCCGCACAACCACCAAGCCTAACGTACGCTACCCCGCCACGGCTCCACCCCTTGCCGATCGAGTTCCGCCGTCACCATCCGCAGATTCTGCGGCGATACCATCGCTCGCAACAGCAACAGCGTTTCGATCTGCACAGCATTGGGCGGCGATGCTCGCTCTTCGGCCTCCGTAGGGGACGCCGGCGCTCGATCAGCGCATTGGGTGCGCAGGTCCTGAACCGCGTCGTCTATGTCGTACAGGGTCGCGCGGATAAGTTCGAGCGTCTCCTGCCTGACATCCGCCTTCGCCAAGTGATCTCGGAGATAGGTGCTGATCGGAACGCCGGCCACCTCGGCCCGCGTAGCGTAAATCAGCATCTGGCTCTCACTCAGACGGACCCGCACCCAATTATCGAGCTTCATACAACCTCCGGCACGCGATGTGACCAATTTCGACGTTACAAGTAACTGTTTTATTTATTTTTTTTTAGACAACGTGGCGATTTGTGGAACAATTTTTTGAAGCCTTTTTGGAATTGTCGTTTTATTTCAGTTATTTAGCAGCGCCGATAGGTGCGTATGGTGTACGACCCGATTTTAGGATGTTTAAGGGTGGAATTGGAGCTCCAAAAGCGTCCCAGAGGCATCCGGAGCTTAAAAGGGGGTCAAAACTACCCCGATGGGCAGAGCCCAGCGGGCTACGGCAGCGCAGTGATGCAATTGTAGTGCGGAAATGATGCAGAAGTGATGCAAAACAATTGCACCTTGAGAGCAATGGATTGCTATTGGGTGGCAAATTTGATGCAACTCGGGGCGGAAATGCCCTATCAGCAACGCTGAGCAACGCCAGACGGGGCTGCAACGAGCGATGAATGAATTGGCAGAGAAGCTGCGGAGGCTGTCCGGCCGGACAAAGGCGGCAAGGATCCGTACGCTCATGCCGGTGATCGAAGAGCGCTTGGCTGCTGGTGTAGCGCAGCGGGATATCGTCGCCGTGCTTCAGGAAGGCGGCATCGCGGTGAGGCTGGCAACCTTCAAAAGCTACCTACACCGGGACCGAGCTCGGCAGAGAAAAGAACCTTCCGGTCCGCGGCAGGTCGATCCCGACCCGCCGCGATCCGAACAGGGGCACTTTGGCAAGGTCTGCGGCCCCAATCCTGCGCCCACTTCTGCTGTCGCTACGGATGCAGAAACAGCCGATCGCACCAACGAGCCGATCGGCGCACGGATGACGCTGGCGGAATGGATCGATCCTCGAAACCGCGACATCCTTACGGACAAGTATATGACCCAAAAGCCGTCGCTGATCGGACGTCGCCGCGACTAGGAACGCCTTCGCCTGTTGGACCGGGTAGCGGCGTCCTCCTCCTCCTGCTCCCCAAATGCCTCCTCCCAAGGAGCTGGCGCCGGCCCGTCACCGAGTTCCTCATTGTTGGCGACATAGGCGATGGCTGCTTCCTCGGTCACATCCTTGATCGTGTTGCCCGGATAGCCGGGGCCGTACCGACTTCCGGACCAGGTGCCGTCGTCATGCGGTGTCACCGTGCCGAGCGGTTCGCCCGATGCGGCATACACAAGCTGCGCCCGGATCGGATTTTCCCAAATGTCGCGGAGAACGGCTTCGCGTTTGGCAAGGCGCCTCGCCCGGCGTTCGCGGGCAAGGGGGGTGTCTTTGGGGATATAGGCCATGATGCGCCTCCGCTTGGGGTGAGAGGCGCTAGCCCGGCCGCAAAGCCGGGCGTTGGAAACCCTGCACGTGGACAAGGCGCTGCCACCTTTAGGTAAGCCTTGGACATGCGTGACAGCCGCCCGGCCGAGAAACTCGACCGGACCACGTGATTATGAGGTTTCCACGCCCCACGGCCGGGATTTACCGCACCGCGAGGTCATCGTCGCAAAAGGCGCTGCTTTGGACAAGGGGTGCAACGGCACCTGTGCTGGTGTCTGCCGGCAAGCATGCTAGGATCGCGGAATGCAGGTCCAAAGCTTCGCCTGTGTATGGGATGCGCTCACCGACACGCCGGATGAGGCGGCAGACCTGCGGCTGCGCTCCGACCTGCTCGCCGCCTGCCTCCGTCAGATCGACCGATGGCGCATCGATCGCGCCTTGGCAGCGGATCGCCTCAAGCTGTCCGCGCGCCGGTTCGCGGACCTCCGTGCAGGCAGGATACACCGCTTCACAAGTGCGGAACTGGCCGAGCTTGCGGACCGCGCACTGACGGCATCGCAGGAAATGCATGCAGCGTCATGGGCCGATCGCCACTGATTTACCGCTCACTCCTCGCCCGAACGAGGATTGGATCAGACAAGCCGTCGAACACTGCAGTTCTGCGCGCGTAGGCTCGCTGCCATGGGCGCCTTTACTTTCGAGCCCGAGTTGGTTGTCGTCGGGGTCGGTACAGGCGAATAATGGGCATCTCGACGACAGGAGGCATCGATCTCCTTCCGGCCAAGCATCGACGCACCAGGATGCCATCCCCGCCCTTTGCCACGAAACAGACACGCGCACGTGTCTACACCTATGCGTACAAGCGCCTGACCCATTTCAATAGCCGATCACATCAACAGGCAGACCGATGGGGCTTGGCGGACTATCTCCTCCGGGCTACCAAACTGATCCGATCGCATCGTAAATAGGGACGCAGGATGGTGTACCGGATTGCCGAGGGATCGCTGGCGCTGGCCTCGGAGTGGCAAGACCAGAGCATCAACGTGTTGTTGCCCCGCGATGCTCGGGTACAGGGCACCAACTTGGTGATCGCGCGGGACAGTTTGCCGCTTGGCATGACGTTCCAGGAGTATGTGATCCAGCAGCGCCAGAATTTCGCCGCTCAGCTCGCCGATTTCGAGCTGGCCGCCGATACCCCCGGCACGATCGACGGGCGCGAGGCACGGTTCCTGGAGATGCGGTGGAAAAGTGACGGCAAGCCGATCCATCAGGTTATGGCGATGGTGTTGCGCGAGGGAAATGCGGTTCTCAACTTCACCGGTTCGATTCCCGGCGGCCCGGATGAGGAAACGCGTAGCGCGCTGATCTCGGCGATCACCTCGTTCACTTTCGCGGCGTGACCGACACCCGTACCGCCGACGAGAGACTGCGCGACCTCGGCGAGCGTACTGCCGCATCCAGCAATGCCGGCACCGTCTCGGCAATCGCCGCCACCGGCCATGTCGCCTCTGCCGGCATTTTCGCTGCCGGCGCCTATGCAGCCCATAGCTCGGGCGGGATGGCCGCGCTCAAATGCTTCGGCGGCCGCGTCGCCGCGCCGCTTGCTGGGGCGATGGCCGGTGCCTGGGTGGCGGAAAAGGTCCATGCCGATGAGGCCGTGCTGTGGGTCGCCAAAAAATTCGGCGCGAAACCGCTCGCCGGCCCGGGCAGGAACGCTGCGCATCTCACCCACCAGATCGCGCACAGCAATGCGTTCGTCGGTATCCTCGCCGGCATTGCGGTTGGCGCTGCAATCGCGATCGGCGCCGCGCTGATCATCGGCTCGGCGGGAATGGCCTCGCCGCTGGTGGGGGCGGCGGTATTCTTCGGCGCCGGGTTCGTCGGCACCGCCATCGCCGGTGCCGGTGCCAAGACGGCCACGCTGACGGGCCCGATCAGCAGCGGGTCGCCGAACGTGTTCTTCGAAGGCAAGCCCGCCGCGCGGGTTACCGATACCGCCAATTGTTCGAAACATCCCGGCACACCGCCCTCCCAGATCATTGAGGGCAGCGAGACGATCCTGATCAACGGTCTGCCCATGGCGCGGATCGGCCACAGGCTGTCGTGCAACGCGGTGGTGCAAGAGGGCTGCGATACCATATTCGGCGACGATACGACGGCCAGCTATGGCACGCCCGACGCCGATCTTTCGGTAACGGAGCAGTTGGTGCTGTCGGTCGCCGAAGTGGGGGGTATGCGCTCGGCGGTACGCCAGGGCGGACTGCTCGACGGGCTGCTGCGCAGACTGTTCGGCGAACCGGTCGATATCGTCACCGGCGACTATGCCGACCAACGCGTCGATTTCGAATACCCCGGCCTGCTGCCGCTTCGCCTCGAGCGCACCTATCCGGGACGGATGCGGGTGGAAGGGGCGCTCGGGCCGCGCTGGATCTGCAACTGGTCACAGCGTCTGCTCCTCGATACGGAAGCAGGCACCGCGTTACTCGAAGATGCCGGGGGGCAGCGGCTGCTGTTCGCGACCGGCGACGGACCACAGGTCGACGCGCGCCATCTCAAGGCCCCTTATTACTGGCTGAGCGGCCCACGCGAGCGACCACGCCTGTTCGACAGCCGCAGCCAACAGTTCATGCTGTTCGCAGCCGTCGGCGATCCGAACGTGCTGGAGCTGGTGGGTATCGAGGATCGCAACGGCAATCGCATCGCCTTCGATCGCGATGCACGCGGCCATTTGCGCCGGGTACGCCATGCCGATGGCACGGAGTTCCGGATCGAGACCACGCAGCAAGGCTGGTTGCGCACACTGTGGATGGACGGCGAGGCGGATCCGCTGGTTCGCTACGACTATGACGCGGGCGGTCATCTGCTCCACGTCCAGGGCACCTTCACCGGCGAATTCCACTATGGCTACACCGCCGAAGGCTGGCTGAGCGGATGGCGCGACAGCGGCCACACCGCAGTCGAGATCGCCTATGACTCCGCCGGACGCGTGATCGGCACGCGTACCGGCGACGGCATGTTCAACGACCGATTCCTCTATTTCCCCGAGGAGCGGCGCTCGCGCTATGTCGACGCGACCGGCGCGGTCACCAGCTTCCGCTACGACGCCAACAATCTGGTCGTTGAGGAAGTCGATCCCTTGGGTGCGACGACGCTCAGCGAATGGGATTCGCTCGAACGGCTGCAGCGACGCATCGATCCGGCAGGGCGCGAGACCCGCTATGCCCATGACGGTGACGGACGGCGGATCTCGCAGACCGACTGGGCCGGTCGCACAGTCCGCTGGAGCTATGACCGCTGGGGCGAAATCACCGCCTTCGCCGATGCCGACGGCACGTCCAGCTTCACGCGCGACACGCGCGGTAATCTCGTCGCGTGGAAGGCGGCTGACGGCACATCCGGTACGGCCGAATACGACGAACGTGGCATGCTGGTCCGCGAGCAGATCGCGGGTTCGGGGCCGACCTTGTGGGAGACGGACACGACCGGTCGCCCAGTCGCGCGGCACGATCCCGGCGATCGGGTGACGCGCTACCAGTGGGATCGCATGGGCCGCCTGCTAGCATGCACCGATCCGGCGGGACGGATGAGCAGCTGGGATTATCGCCGCTCACCCGACAATCCACGCGGTTCAGTGTCGTTGGCGCGGACGCCCGATAGTGGCGAGCTCCGCTTCGCTTATGATGGGGAGGGGCTGCTGGCCGCGCGCATACGAGGCGACGGGCAGACGGTGCGCTTCGTCCACGGCGCGTTCGACACGCTGCGGCAAGTGATCGATCCGCTCGGCGCCACCACATGCTTCGCGTACGATGGCGCGGGCCGGCTTGCCGTCATCACCGATGCCACGGGTCAGGAGTGGCAGTTCCGCTACGATGCGGCAGGTCGCCTCGCCGCCCAACTAGATTGGGCGGGACGCGAGACACTCTATCATCGCGACCTGCTCGGCCGCATCCTCGCCAAGCGTCTTCCCGATGGCAAAGAACAGCATTTCGAATGGGATGCGCGAGACCGCATCGCCCGCGTCACTGCCGGCGAAGATGCCATCTCCTATCGCTACGACGATCAGGACCGGCTGACCGGCGCCAGCACCTGGCTGCTGGTCGATGGCGAGCAGCGCGTGATCGCCGATGTCAGCCTCGGCTACGATGCCAAGGGCAGACTCGTCCGCGAGGAGCAGAACGGCGTCGCCGTCACCTATCGCTATGACGAGGCGGGTCGCTGCATCGGTCGCACCAGCCCGAGCGGCGAGACCGCGCTTTCCTTCGACGACGCAGGGCTGCTCACGCGCTACGAGAGCAACGGCCATGCCCTCCGCTTCACGCATGATGCGAGTGGTCTGGAGACATTGCGCGAGCTGACCGCGATCGGCACGCCCACCGCCTTCCAGCTGCGCCAGCGCTACGACCCGGCGGGTCGCCTGGCCGAGCAGCGCGCCGGCCCCGTGCCCGTCTTCGCCGCGGGCCGGCAACCGCCCGATACGGTGGCCCGCCGCTACGAATGGGACCGTATTGGTTGCCTCGCCGGCATTGCCGAGGCGGGTACGGGCGAAACCCGCTTCCGCTACGACCTGCGCGATCAGGCCGTCGGGGTCGAGCGCCCCGGCACCCGCGAGACCTATCGCTACGACGCGTTGATGAACCTTGCCGAGGGTCTCTCCGGCGAGCACCGCTATTGGCGCGACTGCGTGGTCGAAGCCGGCCCCAATCGCTTTCGCTACGATGCCTGCGGGCGAATGGTGGAGCGCGTGCTGGTGCAGGATGGCTTCCGCCCCCGGCGCTGGCGCTATCGCTGGGATGGGTTCGACCGGCTTGTCGGGCTCGAAACGCCCGACGGCGCGCGCTGGCGCTACAGCTATGACGCGTTCGGCCGCCGCGTCGGCAAGACGCTGCTCGACGGGCCCGATCGCCGCTCGGTCGACTATGTCTGGCAGGGCATGTCGCTGGCCGAAGCCTGGCATCGCCATGGCGAGGAGGGGGGCGGCAGCCAGCTTCGGATCGAGCGCTGGCATTTCGAGCCTGACGGCATCCGTCCCCTCGCCAAGGAACTGGTGCGCGCCGATCCGTCGGGTGAACCCGTACTCGGCGAAGCGGAATGGCTGCCGATCGTCGCCGACCAAGTCGGCGCCCCGCACGCGCTGTTCGACGCCGGGGGCGAATGCCGCTGGCGCGCCGAGCCCGAGCTATGGGGCCGCACCCGCACCGCCCGCGCCCTGCTGCGCGAACGCCGTGACGACGAAGCCGAAGCGGCAGAGGACACCCCTTGCGCGCTGCGCTTCCCCGGCCAGTGGGAGGATGCCGAGAGCGGCCTGCACTACAACCTCAACCGCTATTACGACCCGGAGACGGGGCAGTATCTCTCCCCCGATCCGATCGGGGTGGACGGCGGGCTGCGAACTCACGCCTATGTGCACGACCCGCTGCGGTGGATGGATCCGGAAGGACTCGCGGCATGCGTCCGCTTCCAACGTTGGCGAGTGGGTGATGCGATCGACAAACCGATGCCCGACGGTCGTCCGCCAAACTGGAATACTGTTCGGTCTCGTTACTGGAAAAATCGAGCGGATGCTTCGGTCCGAGAGGGCACCGGAGAGTTCGACGCCGCGACCTTGGCCCGAATGCGCCGGGGCAATGCGCCTCTAGACGCCAACGGCAATCCGATGGAATTGCACCATCACTTGCCGCAACGTCAGCCAGGACCGCATACGAACAATCCAAGAAACTTGCGGGAGGTCACGCGCGAGCAGCACGCCGCCCTCGATCCCTACAGAAATTTAGGTGATTAAATGGATCCTATTAAAAAGATAAATTCTTATCTCTCTGGAGAAGTTTCTCTTAAGACCTTTTATGACGATCTTATGGTAGATCACAGTCTACAAGATTACCTTGAACAAGATGTCTCTATACCGCCCTACACCAAAAACGGAAATTTATTCCTGTATATCGCAGATCAGGATTCAAGCAATGCTGCCTCTGATCTTAACGTCAAGGATGCACTTTCTCAGTTTCTAACTGCCAAGGGAGTTGAGCACAGCGTCGACAAAACGGCCTCGCGCAATTACGGTTTAGTGCTTGACGCCTCCCCTTCATGGGTTTCTTTATCTGACGAATATATAAGCAGCCTTATTGAAAGTTTGCCCAATAACATTAGCCGAACAGCACAAGTTAAAATGGTAAATGAGAAGATTTTAAGCGACTATAGATACTTAAAAAAAGCGCCGAAATGGCTCCAGTCTCCGGAATGGCCGTTATCACATGGAAAGCCGTTGTTATTTATAGGGCAGATGGACTTGGGAAATATCATGCATGATGACGCACAAGTATATTTGTTTTTTGACGAAAACGAGAATAGCTTTGAAACGCTGACGCAAGTCGCATAAATTCGGGGTGCGTCAGTGGCTTACGTAACCACGTCCGCCGCCTCACGGCCCGTGTGGGCGCGGATCGCGAGGATCGTCTCGGCCGCGGCGACCAGCGGCGCCAGCGCGTCCTCGGTAGCGAAATCGAGCTGCCCCTCCGTCGGCTCGGAGCGCTCCAGATAGACGCGCAACGTCGCGCCCTCGGTACCGGTGCCCGACAGCCGCACCACGATGCGCGACCCGCCTTTGAAGCGGATGCGCACGCCCTGGCGGCTGCTGACGCTGCCGTCGGTCGGGTCCGTGTAGGCAAACTCGTCCGCCGCCTCGACGGTGAGGCCGGCGACCATCTCGCCGGGCAGGGTGGCGAGCCGCGCGCGCAGGTCCGCCATCAGCGCGTCGGCGCCTTCGGTGGCGATCGCCTCGTAATCGTGGCGCGCGTAATAGGTGCGGCCGTAGGTCCGCCAATGCTCGGCCATCAGCTCGGCGACCGGCAGCTTGCGCACCGCCAGAATGTTGAGCCACAGCAGCACCGCCCACAGCCCGTCCTTCTCGCGGACGTGGTCGGAGCCAGTGCCGGCGCTTTCCTCGCCACAGATCGTCGCCATGCCGGCGTCGAGCAGGTTGCCGAAGAACTTCCATCCCGTCGGCGTCTCGTGGAGCGGCACGCCTAGCGTCGCGGCGACGCGGTCGGCCGCCTGGCTGGTCGGCATCGAGCGGGCGATCCCCTTGAGCCCGGCGGCGTAGCCCGGCGCGCAGGTCGCGTTGGCGGCGAGCGCCGCAAGTGAGTCCGACGGGGTCACGAACATGCCGCGCCCGATGATGAGGTTGCGGTCGCCGTCACCGTCCGACGCCGCGCCGAAATCGGGCGCGTCGGCGGCCATCATCCGCTCGTAAAGTTCGCGGGCGTGGACCAGGTTGGGGTCGGGATGGTGGCCGCCGAAATCCTCGAGCGGCGTGCCGTTGACCACGCTGCCGGCGGGCGCACCCAGACGGTTCTCCAGGATCTCGTGCGCATAGGGGCCGGTGACGGCGTGCATTGCATCGAAGCTCAGCCGGAAACCGCCGGCGATCATCGCGCGGATCGCGTCGAAGTCGAACAGCTGCTCCATCAGCGCGGCATAATCGGCGACCGGGTCGACCACCTCGATGACGAGGTCGCCGACGCGCTGCTCGCCCAAGCTACCCAAGTCGACGTCACCCGCCTCGGCGATGCGGTAGCGGTCGATCTCGCAGGCGCACGCGAAGATCGCGTCGGTGATCTTTTCGGGCGCGGGGCCGCCATTGGCGACGTTGTACTTGATGCCGAAGTCGCCATCCGGCCCGCCGGGATTGTGGCTGGCCGACAGGATCAGTCCGCCGAACGCCCGGCGCTTGCGGATCAGGTGGGAGGCGGCCGGCGTCGACAGGATGCCGTCCCGGCCCACCACCACCCGACCGAAGCCGTTGGCCGCGGCCATGCGGATCGCGACCTGGATCACCGTGCGGTTGTGGAAGCGCCCGTCGCCGCCCACCACCAGTGTGGCGCCCGCCGGCGCATCGACGACGTCGAACACCGACTGTACGAAGTTCTCCGCATAGTGCGGCTGCCGGAACACGCCCACCTTCTTGCGCAGCCCGGAGGTGCCCGGCTTCTGGTCGGGGAAGGGGGTGGTGGCGATCTCGGGCATGCGGGGTCTCCTGGGTGCGAAGGGCTGTTTGAGGCGGTGGAAGGGCACTCGCAAGGGCGGGTCGCGTGGATATCTTGGCCCGAACGGATGGAAACAGCCGGAGTTCGCGCCAACTGGGCGCGCAACGTGCACCCGCGCTGTCGGGGCCGCTCGGGATCGTGTTGCAGACATAGGCCCCGGGTCCCGGGACGAGCCCGTCGCTACACGCGCCACTGATTCACCGCCTCGCTCACCGCAGGCGCAGTGATTCAGACAAGTCGTCGGACACTGCTGCCCTGCGCGCATAGACTCGCCGCCATGGACGTTCTTCCTTTCGAGCCCGTCGAGCTGGTCGCCGTCGATCCCGCCCGCAACCTCCACCGGCGCTGGCGGGTGGCCGCCTCTCGCGACCTGTTCGGCATGCTGCTGATCGAGACCGACTGGGGTCGGACCGGCACCGTCGGGCAGCGGCGCACGCGCAGCTTCGCCGAGGAAGCGCAGGCGCTGCGCTACGTCCGTACGCTGCTTGCCCGACGGGGCAGGGCGCGCCAGCGGATCGGCGTAGCCTATGTGCCGGCTACGGTGACGCCGGCGGCATAGCGTTCCTTCGAAAGCCGGCGCTGTCGCGAAGGCGCACGTGTCGATTGGTCGATATGTCTACACGTCCACAACCTCAAAGCGACCATCGTCTTCCGGACATGTTGCAGAAAAGGCGCAACTTTCTACCGCATTCCCTTCGCGCCGCTTGGTCGTGGACAAGGATCGCGACGAGACCATAGGTTGCGTCTTCCGGCGCGTCGCCCGCGCCTTCGAGGGGGTATTTGAATGGCCGTTGAGACTCGTCGTACGTCCCGGATCGCCTTGTCCGTCCTCGCCTTGTGCACCACGTGCCTGATCGGGTTGCCCGCCGTCGCGCAGACCGTCGCGCCGGCTCCGACGCCGCCCACCGGCGGCTATTACATGGCCGACGGCACGCGCACTGCCGATTACGACGCGGCGCTCGAAAGCTGGCGCCAGGACGCGCAGTTCTCGGCCGACTACAGCAAGGGCTATCTGGGGCTGGAGTACGCCTATGTGCTGGGCGTCACCGGCGCGGGGCAGACGATCGGCATCAACGACGCCGGCGTGCTGTTCGAGCATCCGCTGTTCGCCGGCGAGGGCAAGATCAGCGGCATCGATACCGGGGTGCCGGACGAATATGGCAATAACGGGCGCGTCAATCCGCGCCGCCCGTGGGAGATCCACGGCACCCATGTCGCCGGCACCGCCGCAGGCGGGCGCGTCGCGGGCGAGCTGACCTTCGGCAACGCCTATGGCGCCAACATCCTGGCGGCGACCACCAACTTCGCCGCGGGCGACTTCCTGTGGTGGAAGGACCAGTTCCTCGACGGCGACAACGTCGCCACCGCGCAGCAGAACATCGTCGACCTGGCGAACACCGGCAAGGTCCGCATCATCAACAACAGCTGGGGCTCGGGCACCTCGCTGCCGTTCGACGCGTCGCTCGCCGACGTGCGCGCCGAGTTCGCCGAGGACTTGGGTGATTACTACAAGCCCGTGCTCGACAACGACGTCCTCGTCGTCTTCTCGGCGGGCAACGGCTACGGCGTCCACGCCAGCATCGACGCGGTGACGCCGCTCAACGATCCGCGGCTGCGCGGCAACTGGCTGTCGGTCGCCAACTATCTGGCGGACGGCACGGCGGCGGCCAGCACCAGCCTGTGCGGGCAGACCGCGACCTGGTGCGTCGCAGGACCCGGCAGCGCCATCCTCTCCAGCGTCAACACCTTCACCGTCGACACCGACGCGATCCGCGCGACCTACACGCCCGCCGCCTATCCCGGCATCTATGCCGCGCGCACCGTGGCCCAGCTCGACAATGCCGCCACCAACGCGTGGATCGACGTGCTCAACGGCTATCTCGACCGCCAGTACGAGGCGCAGCTCGAAGGCCGCGCGTTCGACGAGGAAGCCGAGCGGACCTATGTCGCACAGCAGGCGGTGGGGATCTCGCTCGCCTATGGCGCGCGCTTCGTCGGCGGCGACCCGGACGGCTATACGTCCACGCTGGCCAACATCCTGGTTTCGAACATCGAGTTCTTCACGCAGGATTTCGCGGCTTCGGTGCTGACCCAGGCGGACGCGCTGATCACCGCCGAGCTCGGCCGGTTCATCACTTTCAACGGTCCGGGCTATGAGGCGCTGACCGGCACGTCGATGGCCGCGCCGAACATGTCGGGCTTCGCCGCGCTGCTGATGCAGGCGTTTCCGGAATACAACACCGCGCTGATCTCCGACATTCTGGTGTCGAGCGCGCTCGATCTCGACACGCCGGGGGTCGACCTGACCTCGGGCTGGGGTGCCCCGCAGATGGGCACCGCGCTGCGCGGACCGACCGCGCTGCGCGCGACCCGCCAGGTCGACGTCGCCGCCGGCACGGTCGATCGCTGGTCGAACGACATCGACGACGCGCGCGACCGCTATTCGGACGAAGTGCTGGAGGGCTTCTCGGGCGACATCGGCGGGCTCGTGAAGCGCGGCGACGGCGAGCTGATCCTGGCGGGCACCAACCGCTACAGCGGCGCGACCCGGGCGGAGCAGGGACTGCTGACCGTCGACGGCCGCCTGACGCGATCGGCGCTCACCGTGGCGAACGGCGGCACCGTCGGCGGCAACGGCACGCTCGCCTCGCTGGTCGCCGAGGCCGGCGGCACCGTCGCGCCGGGCAGCGCGGGCGCGATCGGCACGCTGTCGGTCGCCGGCACCGCGACGCTCGACGCCGGCAGCACGCTGCAGATCGACATCGGCGAGAGCGGCACGTCGGACCGGCTTGCCACCGATCGGGCGCAGCTGGGCGGCACGCTGACGCTGCGCGCGGCGGGTGCGCTGCCGCGCTACGGCAACAGCTATACGGTGGTGACCGCGACGAACGGCATCACCGGCACTTTCGACGCGGCGAGTTCGCTCAGCGCGATCCTCTACCCCGAACTCCGCTACGGCGCCGACCAGGTGCGCGCGACCATCGCTGCACGTCCCTATGCCGGCGTGGTCGCGAACACGCCGGTACAGACCGCCTATGCGCGGCTGCTCGACGGCAACCGCTCGGCCTATGCCGCGCTCGCCGACACCTATGGCGTGCTCGATCTGCAGAACGCGGCCACGATCCGCGCGTCGCTCGAGGAACTGGCCCCGACCACCGAGACCACGCGTCGGGCGATCGGCACGGTCGCGCTCGACAATATGGCGCGCTTCTACCGCGCACGGACGGCGGCGATGCGCCCGGGCAGTTTCGTGGGCGGCCAGGTGGCGATGATCGGCAAGCCGCTCGAATTCGCCGCCAACGCGATCGCGATGCCCGGCCAAGCCGAGACGGTCAGCGACACGCCCACCGCCTATGTCCGCGAGGGGATGCTGCCCAGCACCGTCTCCGCCTATCTGGCGGGCGGCTATCTGGAAGGGTCGAGCCGGGCGATGCCGAACTCGGTTCTCGGCGGCACGCGCGATCCGTTCGACGGCTTCTACATCGCCGGCGGCATCGAGGCGCAGCTGAGCGACACCGGCGTGCTCGGCTTCGGCCTGTCCTACTCGGACATCGACGGCGAGCGCCGCGCCGGCCGCCTGACCGACGGCACGCTGATCCAGGGCACGCTCTACGGCCGGCTCGGCGGGGACCTGGGCCCGGCGCTGGACACCCAGTTCAGCGCGGGCGTGTTCCAGTCGACGACGCGCCGTTCGGGCAGCTTCGCCGGCACCGCCTACGACCTGCGGGGCGAGGACAATTCGCTCGCGCTGTCGAGCGAGGTGGGCGCCAGCTACGCCTTCGGCAGCACGGCGCTGCGCCTCGCGCCGCGCGCGGCGATCCGCGTCAGCCGAATCGACTTCACCCCGCTGGTCGAGACCGGCACCGGCCCCGCGCTGCGGATCGAGGAGGACAAGTTCCTCAGCATCCAGGGCCGGGCGGGGCTGCAGCTCGACAGCGACCGCGCCGGTCTGCGCCCGCTCGCCTCGGCCTATTTCGTCCACGATTTCGAGGACCGGCCCGGCGTGTTCCAGGCGGGGCTGGCTGGCGGCACGGGCATCCGCGCGCCGTTCCAGCTGGCCGGCCAGGACCAGAATTGGGGCGAGCTGTCGGCGGGCCTCGCCTACGGCACCGAGCGCGTCGAATTCTCGATCGCGGCGGACGCGACCGTCGGCCGCGAAGACGTGCGCAACCGCTCCTACCGCGCCGGGGTGAAGGTGCGGTTCTGAGGGCCGGGGGCGGCGGGCACGCCGCCCCGATCCTCGGATGAGGACATGGGCAGGGCGTCGGCGCGCATGCCGGTGCCCCGTCCCGTTCGTAAGGAGGTACCCCCGTGCCGTTGCTGTCCCTCGCACTCCCTCTGATCGCCGCCACACACGCGCTGCTGCCGGACCGCTTCTACAACCGGCCGGGCGCGACGCAGGGAATGCTGACCGCAGAGCTGCGTCGCTGTCGTGCGATCACCACCGGCACGATGGGAGGTACGGCAGAGGGGAGGGCGCTCACCCTGCCGATCCCGGCACCGGACACGGATGCGCCGCCGCCCGACGCATCCCCCACGCCACGCCCCACGATCGACGACTGCATGGTCGCGCGCGGGTGGCGGCTCTACGCGCTGGAGGCGAAGGACCGCGCGACGCTGGAGACGCTCGCGCCCGCACCGCTAGCATCCGCGCTGGGGCGCCTGGTGGGAGCGACCTACCCGGCCTACGGCAAGCTCCTCCGCCACGCCCCGCGCGTGCGGCTCCACCAGCGATAGCAAACGGCTGTCGTCAGGCCGACATGTAGACATGTCGGCAAGGCGGGCCGTACTTCCCGATCCAGGCCGGGGATGTCGAAGGCGCTACGCGAAGGAATCCCGCCGCTGGCAGAGGATGGCCATGACTTGGACTGCCTTCATCGTGCAATATGATGCGCAGGGTCGCGAGAAGGCCGAAGGCTATTTCGCTTTCCACTTTGCGGGGATGGATACCGAAGAAATAGCGCGAGCACGTGCGATGATGCAGGCCCGCGGCGTGGCCGGCGACACCACCGACCTCGATGGCCTGCGACTGATCGGCGACGCCGGAAGCATAGTCGCGTTGGAGGCAGCGCAGCCGCAGGACAAGGCGAAGGGTATCGCGTTCGAGGCCGCCCGCCGGGAAACGTTGTTCGCGCTGACACAGGATCCGCGCCACCTCGTCCCGCTGATCGACCGGTTGGACGTGCGCGAGGATCGCGACGCCGCCCTGGCCGCTCAGGCGATCGCTCGCCACCCGTTGCCTTCATTCCTGACGCCGGCGCTCGCGGCGCGGATTACGGATGGCCGCCACGAAGCCGCCTTGTCGTGGATCGTGAAAGCATGGCTTTCGGCACGAGGCGAGGCAATCTGGCAGGTGCCGGTGTTCGACGCGAACCTTCCCTTCATTCGCAGCGTCCTGAGCGCACGCCCGGCCGCTCGCGCTGCGCTGCTGGCGGATTGGCAGGCATGAGATCCCCGCGCAGGCCCAGCAGCGAGAACAGGAGCTTTGGCGGAAGGCGGAGCCTTCGCTTGTTCCACATCATGTGCTAAACAGCACCAATAGTATGGGCAACAGGGAGGCCGCTATGGCGACCGTGCGTAAGACCATTACCCTGACCGAGCAGCAGAATGCGTGGATCGCCGCGCAGGTCGACGCCGGCAGCTACACCAATGACAGCGAGGCGATCCGCGACCTCATCCGGCGCGAGCAGGAACGGAGTTTCGAGATCGAGAGCATCCGCCAGGCGCTGGTCGAAGGCGAACAGAGCGGCGAGCCGGAGCCGTTCGACTTTGCCGCATTCAAGCGACGCAAAGCCGAGCAGCATGGCTGAATACCGGCTTAGCCCAAGGGCGCAGCGCGACCTAGAGGCGATATTCGACTACACGGTGGCACACTGGGATTTGTCCCAGGCAATGCGCTACACCGACCTTATCGAAGCCGCCTGTGCCGATCTGGCTGAAGCGCCGCAGCAGGCGCAGGGCTGCGCCAATATTCGGCCAGGGTATCGACGGCGTGGCGTCGAGCAGCACGTCATCTACTGTCGGCCAACCAGTTACGGCATCGCCGTCATCCGAATCCTGCATCAGCGCATGGATGCGGCCCTGCACCTGTAGCAGCAGCGCAGAGCGGCGACGCTGCGGATCGGCGCGCCGGCGCTGTCGTCCGCGACCTTGGCGGAGCCTCGCTCTCCCTTGATCATCGCGATCAGCGCGGAGGCATCGAGCATCACGGTCATTCGCTGCTTTCCTCCCCGCACCGGGCGAGAAAGGCGTCGATCGAAGCATCGGGATTGCCGTCGGTAAACCGCTTCGCCAGCGCCTGCGCACGAGCCACGACCCGACTTGCCGTTCGCTGCACGACCCCATCCTCGGATTCGTCGAGATAGACGGCGCCCCCGCCGCCGAGACCCTGACGCTTCCGCACGTCGGCCGGCAGGCGCATGCGACCGTTCGGCGTTATGTTTCGCTGAAGCGTCGGCTCTTCTGGTAGGCGATCTATCCGGCGTGGCGGCGGATGGCGATGGCGGCGACGGCGCGTCTGGTGAAGCGTTCGTCGATGTCGTCGGGGTTGTAAGAGCCGCCATACCGGTCGCGCAGTCGGTCGTGCTCCTCGTGGGCGGGGTCCCGCCGCGCGCAACGCAGCTAGTCGAGTGCGCACCACCTCCCAACAAGCCCGGGCCGATCACTTCAACCTTCGCGGTGAGCATCCTCCGGATGGGTCGATCGGCACTAACAGCTATGCCAATGCAAGGCTGAGTTCGCGCCGAACTCAATCGGCTAAAATTCAACACATCCCCGCAGACCATTACTACATCCTCCCGTCGTCCTTGCCTGGCGGAAAGAGGGCGGGTCGGAGATTCAACAGGGCACCGGCTGGAGAGACGCTATCCCTCACCCCCGAAGATTGAGCGCCAGCAGCCGCCCGGCGCGGGCTTCGATCGCCTCGCCGAACGCGACACGCCCCACCCAGCGACGCGGAATTCCGTCCAGGCCGTGAACCGCACCGGCCAGCTGCCCAGCCACGGCCGCCACGCTATCGGCATCGTCGCCTAGGTTGGCGGCGAGCAGCACCGCCTCTTCGAACGTTTCGCCGTGCCAAACGGCCCAGAGGGCTGCCTCCAGCGTGTCGACGACATAGCCGGACGATCGGATCTGGTCGCGCGTCTTACCCTTGTACTCGCCGGCGTTGATGATCTGGATACGTGGGCTCAGCGACGCGATATGCGGGGCGAGCACCGCCTCTCGGCCTGCGCCGCGCAACGCGTGATGCAGAAGCATCCCGAGTAGTTGGCATGCGGAGATCGCTTCAAGCGCTGCGTGAGTGGCTCGGCTCTGCCCGCCCGACAGGCGCCAAGTGACGTCCAGCGCACCGCGCGCCGCGATCGCAATCGGAGCGACACGAACCAGCGATCCGTTGCCGGCGGTGTCGTAGCTCGCGTTGCCCTGCCATCGACCGTCCTGGGCCTCGTGCCCTTCGATCGCGGTGCGGGTCGCGTTGCCGATGTCGAAACAGCGGCCGTTGGACGCGTTGTATCCCTCGCGGTACCAGCGGACGAGCAGGCGCGCGAACGTCCGCGGCTGATATCCGTGGTCCGCCAGGAGCGCGTCGGCCAGGCAGAGCGCCATGCTGGTATCATCGGTCCACTGCCCGGCCTCCAGCGCGAACGGTCCGCCACCGACCATGTCGTCAACGCGGGCAGTGTCGCGGGGGCGAAATTCCAGCGTTGTTCCGACCGCATCACCGATCGCCAGCCCTAAAAGCGCGCCCGCCGCCCGGTCGCGCGCCTCGTCTGGCGGACCCAAGTCGGATGACGTGCCGAGCCAGGTCTCCACGCATTTCCCATCGGCGAGCGGGCCGCGGGTGGACGCGTCGCCGTCCATCCGGCCGCGCAGTCCGGGTGAGGGCGGCGGAGAAAGGTGTTTATACCGGGCAAACACGTACTCGGCCACAGCCGCGTCAGAGGCATGAAGGTCGATCAATTGCTAATTTCCCTAATGACGGCAGTTACAGACCCGTCTGGGTGGTCAACGCGTTGCAAAACCTCAAAAGAAGTGCCTGTCTTGAAAAGCACCTCCGCCTCATCGAATTGCGAGAACGGAGAAATGTCGCGCCCACTAGGCTGCGTCTGCATTTAGCGCAGCCAGATCATGGCGCATGCGAGATGAACGAAGCCCATGAAGGAGGTGATGGTTTTCTCGCAGCGCAGGGCGATGCGGCGGAAGCGCTTGAGCTTGTTGAAGAAGCATTCGACCTGATGGCGTTCCTTGTAGAGGCGCCAATCGATGGGAGGTTTGGCGGTTCGGCTTGGATTGGCCTTGATCTGCGCGGTGGCGCCAAGGTCGTCGGCGATGAAGGTGCGCAGGGGATCGGCGTCATAAGCGGCATCGGCGATGACGTGGCCGACGCCCTTCAAGCCAGCCAGCAGCGTCTCGGCCTGGGGACGATCGGCCCGCTGGCCGGGCGTCGGATGAATACGGATCGGCAGGCCGATGGCATCTACGGCTGCATGCAGCTTGGTCGTCAGGCCACCCCGAGACCGCCCGATCGCGGCAGCTTCATCCCCCCTTTTGCGCCTGCCGCATCGGCATGGACTTTCGAGATGGTGCTGTCGATCAGGACGTACTCGAAGTCCGGCGTATCGGCCAGGCTATGGAAAAGTCGTTCCCATACACCGGCATGCGACCAGCGTCGGAACCGGGCATGCACCCCTGTCCACTTGCCGAATACCTCTGGCAGGTCGCGCTAGCGCGCCGCATTGCCAGCCATCCACAGGATCGCGTCCACGAACAGCCGGTTGTCCACGCCGCTGCGGCCGCGTGTCCCTTCCCGGCCAGGAAGATATCCAGCGATCCGCTCCCATTGCTCATCCGTCAGCGTGCGTCTGCTCAAGGCTCAGCTCCTTCGCCAGCCTTGAATCAGAACTCACCGCAAATGGGAATCCTCCAAATGCAGACAGCACCTAGTGCCCCGCCACCGCGTTCAAAATCGCCCGCCCATAAGCGGTCTTCTTGAACCGCTCGCCCGCCACGCGGGCCTGATCGGCCGAAATGAAGCCCTGCTCGAACGCTATTTCTTCCAGACACGCCACTTGCACGCCTTGTCGGTGCTGAAGCGTCCGCACGAATTCACCGGCCTCCAGCAATGAATCATGCGTGCCGGTGTCGAGCCACGCATAGCCGCGACCCATTTGTTCGACGTACAGGTCGCCCGCTTCCATATAGAGGCGGTTAAGGTCGGTGATTTCCAGTTCGCCGCGCTCCGACGGCTTCAGGTTACGGGCATATTCGACGACCCGATTGTCGTAGAAATAAAGCCCCGTCACCGCATGGTTGGATTTCGGCTGTGCCGGCTTTTCCTCGAGACTGACCGCGCGCCCGCCTTCGCCGAATTTGACGACGCCGTACCGCTCCGGGTCCTCGACATGGTAGCTGAACACCGTCGCGCCTGATGTGCGCGCCACTGCGCTTTCCAGCAGGTCGGTCAGGTGCGCGCCGAAGAAGATGTTATCGCCCAAGACCAGCGCGACATGATCGTCGCCGATGAAGTCCGCGCCGATCGTGAACGCTTGTGCGAGGCCATCGGGGTTGGGCTGTTCGGCATAGCTGATGTTCAGCCCGAACGCCGACCCATCCTCGAACAAGCGCCGGTAATTGTCGATGAACTCGGGCGACGAGATAATGAGGATGTCGCGAATCCCCGCCAGCATCAGCACGCTCAGCGGATAATAGATCATCGGCTTGTCATAGACGGGCAGCAGCTGCTTGTTCACCGCCAGCGTCGCTGGGTAAAGCCGCGTGCCGGACCCGCCGGCGAGGATGATGCCCTTCATTTACGTGCTCCGATGAGTTCGTTCAGGATGTCGCCCAGCGCCTGGCCCCACGGACGCGGCTCGATGCCATAGGCGGCGCGGATCGCTTGGGTGCTGAGCAGCGAATTGGCGGGGCGCCGCGCCGGCGTGGGGTATTCGGCGGTGGTGATGGGCGCGACCCTTGCGGTCGGGCCGCCCCGCTCGCCCGACTGGCGAAAGATTTCCGCCGCGAACCCGGCCCAGGTGACGGCGCCTTCGTTGCTGAAGTGGAATGTGCCCGTGGGGGCGTCCGCATCCTCGACCAAACGCACCGCGATCGTCATCAGCGCGTACGCCAGATCGGCGGCGCCGGTCGGCGATCCATGCTGGTCGTCGACGACGTTCAGCGTGTCGCGGTCGGCGCCCACGCGCAGCATCGTCTTGACGAAATTGCTGCCATGCGCCGACACGACCCATGCCGTGCGGACGATCGCATGCCGCGCGCCCGAGGTGCGCACCGCCAGCTCGCCGCCCAGCTTGGACGCACCATAGACGCCAAGCGGGGCCACCGGATCGTCGACTTCCCATGCGCCCGATTTGTCGCCGGCGAACACATAGTCGGTCGACACTTGGACCAGCGGGATGCCGGCCTTAGCACATGCCGCGCCGAACGCCGCCGGCGCGAGCGCATTGACCGCCCAGACGGTGACGACGTCGCCCTCCGCCTTGTCGACGGCGGTATAGGCCGCGCCGTTGATGACGGCGGCCCATGGGCGCTCGGCCATTTTGGCGGCGATCGCGGCGGGGTCGCTCAGGTTCAGCTGGTCGCGGCCGACGGCGACCACCTCCCATGCCTCGGGCCAGGCAAGCCGCTGTAATTCGGTGCCCAGCTGGCCGCCGGCGCCAGTGATGAGGATCGCGCGAAGCGTCGTCACGTCATGCTTCCTGTGGAATTGCCTGTTGGACTAATTGTCGATCTGTCGACATTCCTACGCGGCGACACCGCGACGTTCCGACGCCTTGTCCGCCACCAGCGGGCGCCACCAAGCCTCGTTCGCGAGATACCATTCGACGGTCTTCCGGATGCCGGTCTCGAACGTTTCGGCGGGCATCCAGCCCAGCTCGTCGCCGATGCGGCTCGCATCGATCGCATAGCGTTTGTCGTGGCCGGGGCGGTCGGCAACCTCGCTCATCTGCTCGGCATAGCCGCGCCCGTCGGGACGGGGGCGCAGCTCGTCCAGGATCGCGCACAGGGTGCGGACGACCTCAATATTCTGCCGCTCGTTATGGCCGCCGACATTATAGGTGCGGCCGGGTTCGCCCCGCTCGAACACCGCCTGCAACGCGCGGACATGATCCTCTACATAGAGCCAGTCGCGGATCTGATCGCCCTTGCCGTAGATCGGCAGCTTCTCGCCATCGAGCGCTTTGGCGATCATCAGCGGAATAAGCTTCTCGGGGAAGTGATACGGCCCGTAATTGTTCGAGCAGTTGGTGATGAGCACCGGCAGGCCGAAGGTATGACCCCATGCGCTGACCAGATGATCGCTGCCCGCCTTGGACGCCGAATAGGGCGAGCGGGGGTCGTATGGCGTGTCTTCGGTAAACAGGCCGGTGTCGCCCAGCGTGCCGTACACTTCGTCGGTCGAGATATGGTGGAAGCGGAATGCGTCCTTCGCAGCGCCGTCCAGCCCCTGCCAATAGGCCCGCGCCTCCGCCAGCATGACATAGGTGCCAACGACATTGGTCTGGATGAACGCGCCCGGCCCGTCGATCGAGCGGTCGACATGGCTTTCGGCGGCGAGATGCGTGATCACGTCGGGCCGGAACTCGGCGATCGCGGCGCGTACCGCGGCGGCGTCGCAGATGTCACCCTGGACGAAGCGATAGCGGTTCGACCGGGCGACGCCATCGACCGTTGACAAGGTGCCGGCATAGGTCAGATTGTCGAAATTGAGCACTTCATGCTCGGTATTGTCGATCAGGTGCCGGACCAGCGCCGAACCGATAAAGCCGGCCCCGCCGGTGACGAAGATGCGCATGCGTGTTCCTTCAGGCGAGCGGTGCCAGCGGGCGGCCGTCATAGGGGAAGGGGCTGTCAAATTCGGCAAGCGTCGGCAACAGCTTATCCTTGCCGCTCAACTCGAGCGCGGTGCCGGTGGGCATCGGCCAGTCGATCCCGGCGCTGTCCCAGCGGATGCCGCCGTCATTGGCCGGGGAATAGAGGTTCGAGCATTTATAGACGACCTCGCAATCCGGCTCGAGCGTCAGGAATCCGTGCGCGAAGCCGATCGGGATGAACAGCTGATGCCCGTTCTTCGCGCTCAGCTCGGCCCCGACCCACTCGCCATAAGTGGGCGAATCCTTCCGTACATCGACCGCGACGTCATAGATACGCCCCCGGATGCAGCGCACCAGCTTGTCCTGCCCATGCGGCGGCGTCTGCCAGTGCAACCCGCGCAACGTCCATTGCGGCGCCGACAGCGAGTGGTTGTCCTGCACGAAGCTGCATTCGATCCCAAGCGCGGCAAAGGTGTCGCGGTTATAGGTCTCGGTGAACCAGCCACGAGTGTCGCCGTGGCGACTGGGCCGGATGAGCTGGACGGAAGCGTTCATGGCGGCGTCCTATAGCGCTGCTGTCCGAGAAACAATCGGTGCTTGTCAAAACCGAAAGATACCGGAAAGACGATTGCTCAAGCCACGCCGCCAAAACCCGACCATCCCTTTTGCGTCCTGACGATGCAGATCGGTTTACCCGGCCGGGGCACGAGGAAATAGAACTTGTCGCCGGGTTGAAAGGCCATGGTCCCGGCATTCGTCGGCACCGCGTTGCACGCCATGTCAGTAAAGGTGCCGATACGGTGCGGACGCGCCCAAGCGCCGGCGTTCAGGAAGGCCGACCGGTCGCCCAGAATGCTGGCAGCGCTGATGAAGCTCTTGGCGCTGGTGTCGGCGATGTCGCGAATATGAAGGCGTAAGCCCTCGATTTTTCGGGATTCCAGTTCGGCATTGATGCCTTCGCCACCGCCCAGGAAATGTCCGCCTTCGAATGTGCATGGCATGTTGCCGTAATTCCCTGCCGCGAACAGGAAATGACGTCCATTGCCACCCGCGACCGTTCGATTGTTCCTGATCGACAATCCCCCAGTCCCGGGCAATATCGTAATCATTGCCGACAGGTCGCCAGCGTCGGTGCCGTCGATGACATTGTCGTGGAACGTCCCGCCCGATGCAGCAATCAATACCAGCCTTGAGTTGGAATTGCCCGTCGGGCAACCCGACACCTGATTGTCATGCATGATCCAGCCCACATAGCTGTTCGTGATACTGAGCAGCCCTGCCGGATTTCGGCCGCCGGGCAGCTTCTGGTCGAAGCGCCGGGCATTGATGACGTTGTTCGCGATTACACCGCCACGTACCGGCGAGGCGTCGAGGACATTGGTACAGACGATCCCGCCGCCATTGACGCCAAGCAGGGTGTTCCCCGTAATCGTCCAGCCACTTGCCCCTTCCTCGACGGCGATCATCGACGGGATCATCGCCATTTTTTCATTGGTAATCGCATTGTTCGCGATGACCGATCCGACGCACGATACTCCGTTGACCGCAATCGCCGCGTCGGTGGCATTGACGATGACGTTGTCGCTGACAAGCGTGTTGCGGCCCTTGGCGAAGACCGCGCCACTACATTCGATAAACTGGCATCCGATCACGCTGAGATAGGGGGCATTGCCCAAACTCCAGATACAGGTGCCCTTGGGATTGCCCAGAAATCGGCAACCACGAATCGTCGTCGAGGGTGCAGTGGTCCAGATCAGGCCGTTTTCGACCGCGCTACCCAATGGGGCGTCCAAGGCATCGAAGACAATGTCGGTGATGCTGATGTCGGCGGCAGTAACGAACAGGACCCGCATATGCGACCCGTTGCCGTCGCTGTCGGCGTCGGTCCTGAAATTGCGCGCAACCTTGATCCTGCCGCCCCCCGACAGCGAAACGCCCCTTTTCGAAAGCGTGAGCGATCCGGTGACCAGATAGGATTTCCCCGGCGCAAGGTGGATGCTGGCGCCCGTGTCGAAGGCCGCCTGAAGCGCGGTGGTGTCGTCCGTCCTTCCATTGCCGGCCGCGCCGTAATCTTCGGGCGAAACCGCCGACCCGACGTTTTTCGGCCGGAACGGAGCGGGATCGACGCGCTGTGGCAAACCCGATGACGAGGTGCTGGACAGAACGCACAGCCCCGCAGCGGCGCCCAGCGCAAGGCGACGCGAAACATTGGTTCCCATGTTACCGACACTCGCCCGGTCGTCGTCGGAGGGAGGATTGCTGCTCGTCGTCGACATGTGTTTTCGAACTCCTGAACGGACGATGGCTCGTCCGACTTTTTTTCGCGATCGATCTGGAGGGGAGGATCGGGGGCGACTATAGGAGCCGCCATCCGGACGGAAGGGCGCTGGTCCGCAAAGGTGCGCTGGCCCGGTGCACGGTCGCGATCGCAGATGGACACATGGATATTACATGAACTTACGGGAAAAGAAGGTACTGGTTACCGGTGCCGACGGTTTCATCGGATCGCACCTTGTCGAATATCTGGTCGAGCAGGGACATGATGTCCGCGCGTTCGTCTATTACAACAGCTTCAACAGCTGGGGCTGGCTCGATCAATCGTCGGCGAATGTCCGCAAGTCGATCGATGTCTTCAGCGGCGATATCCGCGATCCGCACGGGGTGCGACAGGCCATGTGCGGCTGCGACGTGGTCCTGCATCTCGCCGCGCTGATTGCGATCCCTTATTCTTATCACTCGCCCGACACGTACGTGGATACGAACGTGAAGGGGACGCTGAACGTGGTCCAGGCGGCGCGCGAACTCGGTATCGAGCGGGTCGTCCATACCTCTACGAGCGAAGTCTACGGCACCGCACGTTTCGTACCGATTACGGAAGCGCATCCGCTGCAGGGTCAGTCGCCCTATTCGGCTAGTAAGATCGGCGCCGACCAGATGGCGCTCAGCTTCCATTCGTCGTTCGAGACGCCGGTCGCGGTCATCCGGCCGTTCAATACCTATGGTCCGCGTCAGTCGGCGCGTGCCGTGATCCCGACCATTATCACTCAGATCGCGGCCGGCGCCGAAGAGATTCGGTTGGGTGCGCTGCATCCCACCCGTGACTTCAACTTCGTGCGAGACACCGTCCGCGGCTTTGTCGCGGTTGCGGAAGCGGACGCCGCGATCGGGCAGGTCGTCAATATCGGTAGCGATTATGAAATCTCGATCGCGGATACCGCCGCGCTGATCGCCGAGCGGATGGGTCGCGATGTGCGCATCACCTGCGAGAACGAACGGTTGCGACCCGACGGCAGCGAGGTCGAGCGGTTGTGGGCGTCGAATGCGCTGGCGCGAGAACTGACGGGCTGGGCGCCGGAATATGCCGAGCGCGATGGGTTCGGGCGTGGGCTGGACGAGACGATCGCCTGGTTCACCGACCCGGTCAACCTCGCCCAATATAAGACCGACATTTACAACATCTGAAGGGGTGGCGATGGCCAGCGTTTCCGACATCGGCACAACCGCCATCGAGCAGGGCGTCCTAGCCGCCGTCCGATCGGTACTGGGTCCGGCGGAATCGATGATCCCGCTGCACGAACCCGAATTAACGGGCAACGAAGCGGCGTACGTTAAGGATTGCATTGATACGGGTTGGGTGTCGTCGGTTGGCGCCTATGTCGACCGGATCGAGCACGATCTGGCCGCGTTTGCCGGTGTTGGCCATGCAGTGGCGACCGCCAATGGCACCGCAGCGCTCCACATCTGCGCGATCCTCGCTGGTGTCGAGCCGGGTGACGAGGTGCTGATGCCGACGCTCACCTTCGTTGCGACGGCGAATGCGGTGTCCTATGCTGGCGCCGTACCGCACTTCGTCGATTCCGAGGAAGCGACACTCGGCGTCGACGCATCGGCGATCGAGAACCATCTGCGTGGCACAGCCGAAATTCAGGGCGGGGTGTGCGTCAATCGGGGCACAGGTGCGAGGATCCGTGCGCTCATCGTCATGCATGCTTTCGGCCATCCCGCCGATCTGGACGCGCTGGCGGCGGTTTGCGAGCGCTGGAATCTGATCCTGATCGAGGATGCCGCCGAATCCCTCGGTTCATCCTATCACGGCCGCCATACCGGCAATGTCGGCAAGGTTTCGGCGCTCAGTTTCAATGGCAACAAGGTGATGACGACCGGCGGCGGCGGCGCGATCCTGACCAACGACCCTGTATTGGCGCGTCGTGCGAAGCATCTGACGACCACCGCGCGCGTGCCACACCGGTGGAACTTCGTTCATGACGAGATCGGCTACAATTATCGCCTGCCCAATCTCAATGCCGCTCTGGGGTGCGCGCAGATCGAGCGGCTGCCGGATATGTTGGCCCGCAAGCGCCGCCTGGCCGAGCGCTATGATGCGGCATTCGCCGACGTGCCGGATGTACGTTTCCTTGTCGAACCCGCAGGAAGCCGCAGCAACTACTGGCTGAACACGGTCGTCCTCGATGCCGCGCAGGCGGACCAGCATGACGTCGTACTGGCTGCGCTCAACGACGCAAATTACATGTCGCGTCCGGTCTGGACGCTGATGCACCGCCTGCCCATGTACGCCAACTGCCCGCGCGGAGACTTGCGGACGGCTGAAAGCCTGGCGTCGCGTGTCATCAATATTCCCAGCAGTCCCAAGCTTGCGGACTGACGCGTGTCGATCCTCGGCCTTATTCCGGCGCGCGGCGGGTCCAAGGGCATTCCGCGCAAGAACGTTCTGCCGATGGCGGGCAAGCCCCTTATCGCCTGGACGATTGAGGCGGCGCTGGCGGCCGGGAATATCGATCGGGTCGTCGTGACGACCGACGATGCCGAGATCGCCGAGGTGGCTTCGCAGCACGGCGCCGATGTGCCGTTCCTGCGCCCTGCCGACCTGGCCCGAGACGAGACGCCGGGGATTGATCCTGTCCTTCACGCGATCGACGCGCTGCCAGGCTATGATATCGTCGTGTTATTGCAGCCGACATCGCCATTGCGCACCGCAGCCGACATCGATGCCGCAGCCGCAATGGCCCGGACCGGGACGGGTGTGGTGAGCGTCACCGAGGCGCCACATGCCGGTTGGATATTTGAAATGAACGCCGGGGGTGCCCTCGACATCGGGGCCGCACCGCCGCCCACCCGGCGACAGGATATGCCGACGCGCTATGCGCTCAATGGTGCGATCTATGTCGCGGACACAAAAGAGCTACGCGAAAGCCGCAGCTTCCTGCTGCCCGGCGCCATCGGCTACGTCATGCCGGCCGAGCGATCGGTGGACATCGACGGGCCGCTCGACTGGCGTCTGGCCGAACTGCTTCTTGCGGATCGCGGCGGATGAACGATCCGGTCTTCATTTTCGGCACAGGCGGCCATGCCCGTGATGTGGCCGAGGTCGTGCGGGCAATCGGACGTGTTCCAGTCTTCGTGACGCATGACATTGCCGAAATTGAGCGATGGTCGGGCAAAGACACGATCTGTCTGGAAACCGATGCAGTCGCGACACCGACCGCCGAGTTCGCCATCGGGATCGGCGACGGTAATGTTCGAGCGCGTGTCGCTGCGACGTATCCGCAGTTGCGTTTTCCTGCGCTCATCCACCCCGATACGAGCTTCGCGGAGGGTCAGCGTGCTCTGGCCGAAGCTGCCACCGGCACCGTCGTTTTCGCCGGCGTACGGATCATGGCCGGGGTCGGAATCGGTCGCTTCTGCACGCTGAACCTGAACGCCACCGTGTCGCACGACTGCGAGATCGATGATTTCGCTAACCTGTCGCCGGGCGCCAATGTCGCGGGCAACGTGCGGATCGGCCGTGGCGCTTGGATCGGCATCGGCGCGATCGTCAACCAAGGGGCCGATGCGAAGAAGCTCGAGATCGGTGCCAACACGGTCGTGGGTTCGGGTGCGGTCGTGTTGCGCGACTGTGAGCCTGATTCGATCTACGTGGGCAACCCCGCTAGGAAGATTCGATGAGCGTATTGATTATCGCCGAGGCAGGCGTGAACCATAATGGCGACCTGGATCGGGCGTGTGCGCTGGTGTGGGCGGCGGCCGCTGCCGGGGCGGATATGGTCAAGTTCCAGACCTTTTCCGCCAGCAAGATCGCTGCGGGCCATGCACCCAAGGCGAGCTATCAGCAGGCATCGACCGATGCAGCTGAAAGCCAGCGCGACATGATCGCCAAACTGGAATTATCGCCTGCCGACCATGCCGCACTGGTCGCCGAAAGCCAGCGTGCGGGCATCCGCTTCTTCTCGACCGGCTTCGATGAGAAAAGTCTGGACATGCTGGTCGACGAGATCGGTATCGACCGGATCAAGATGCCGTCGGGCGAAATCACAAACCTACCGTTGCTGCGCCATGCCGCGAGCAAGTCGCTGCCGGTGATCCTGTCCACGGGCATGGCGACGCTCGGCGAGATCGAGGATGCGATCGGCGTGCTGGAGGCGGGCGGCATCGTGCGTCGCGACATCACTGTCCTGCATTGCAATACCGAATATCCGACGCCGCCCGCCGATGTGAATCTGCGGGCGATGAACGCGATCGGCAATGCGTTCGGCGTGGCGATCGGCTATTCGGACCATACGCTTGGCACCGAGATTTCGGTCGCGGCGACCGCGCTCGGCGCGACGGTGATCGAGAAACATTTCACGCTGGACCGCACGTTGCCGGGTCCCGATCACGCGGCCAGCCTCGAACCCGATGAGCTGAAGGCAATGGTGCGTGCGATCCGAAATGTCGAAGCGGCGATGGCCGGCGACGGCATCAAGCGCCCAAGCGCCAGCGAGATCGGAAATCGCCCGATCGCCCGCAAGTCCATCATCGCCGCGCGCGACATTGCGGCGGGCGAGATATTGTCGGCTGAAAATCTGACGGCCAAGCGGCCGGGAACCGGCTTGTCACCAATGTTGTGGGACAGTGTGATCGGACGACCCGCGTCGCGTGCCTTTGCCACCGACGAGATGATCGAGCCGTGACACGAAAGATCGCGATCGTCACCGGCAGCCGTGCCGAATACGGGCTGCTGTGTCCAGTCATCGCCGGTGTACAGACCGACCCGGCACTCGAGCTGCAACTCGTCGTCACGGGTATGCACCTTTCGCCTGAATTCGGTTCGACCTGGCGCGAGATCGAGGCGGATGGCGTGTCGATCGCGGCGAATGTCGAGATGCTCCTGGGATCTGATACGGCCGTCGGCGTGACGAAGTCGACCGGGCTGGGGATGATCGGGTTTGCCGATGCTTTCGCTGCGCTGCGGCCCGACATCGTCGTCGTGCTCGGCGACCGTTTCGAAATCCTCGCGGCGG
This sequence comes from Sphingomonas mangrovi, assembly GCF_047975845.1. NCBI lineage: Bacteria > Pseudomonadati > Pseudomonadota > Alphaproteobacteria > Sphingomonadales > Sphingomonadaceae > Sphingomonas > Sphingomonas mangrovi. The sequence continues at coordinate 55,439 of NZ_JBIUCZ010000023.1, forward strand.
CAACCGCGGCGATGCTGGCGGCGATCCCGGTCGCGCATCTACACGGCGGCGAAACAACCGAGGGCGCCTTCGACGAGGCGATTCGACATGCGGTGACCAAGATGGCCCAACTCCATTTCGTTGCCGCCGCCCCTTATCGCGACCGGGTTGTGCAGCTTGGCGAGCAACCGGATCGTGTTTTCGATGTCGGCGGACTGGGCGTCGACGCGATCGGCCGGGTCGAGCGGCTATCGCGAGAAGCGCTCGAAAGTGACCTCGGTATCGACCTGGGGCGTCGCAGTGTACTCGTCACCTTTCATCCCATCACGCTCGATCCTGGGGCGGGGGTGACGCAATTTTCTGCGCTGCTCGACGCGCTCGACCGGTGTGAACCGGATTCCACCCTGATCTTCACGATGCCGAACGCCGACACCGGTGGCCGCGAACTCATGCGCCTTGTCGAAACCCATGTGGCGTCGCGGCCGCACGCCCACGCCTTCACATCGCTAGGACAGCGACGTTATCTCTCGCTGCTGGCACAGGTGGACGCCGTCGTCGGGAATTCGTCGAGCGGGTTGCTTGAGGCGCCCAGTTTTCACGTCGGCACGCTCGACATCGGCGATCGTCAGGCAGGGCGGCTCAAGGCCGGAAGCGTGATTTCGTGCGAGCCGACTGCTAGTTCGATCGCAGCGGGTTTGCGCGCGCTTCGTGATCCCGCGTTCGTCGCCGCGCTTCCGGCGACCGTGAATCCATATGGTCGAGGCGGTGCGGGGGAAGCGATCGTCGATGTTCTACGCTCAGTTGCGTTGGAGGGATTGGTGAAGAAGCGTTTCCACGATTTGCCTCTCGGGCGGCCGGCATGAATCCTCCCAATAAACCATGGCGCGACGCACTACTCGGCGAGACCGCAAGCGTACGCGACGCGATAGGCTCGCTCAACGAAAGCGGGCTTCAGATCGTTCTCGTGGTCGACACAAACGAGGCGCTGACCGGGACCATTACCGATGGCGATGTCCGGCGCGGTATCCTACGCGGCGTCGGTATGGACGATCCGGTAAGCGAGATACTGCATCGCGAGCCGATGGTGCTGCCGCCCGACATGGATCGCCAGACGGCATTGCAGGTGATGCGCAGCAATGGGCTCCACCAGTTGCCGGTGGTCGACGAGCAGCGCCGCGTTATCGGTCTTCACCTGTGGAACATGCTCGACACGCCACCCGCGCGGCCCAACACGATGGTGATCATGGCAGGCGGGCGCGGCACGCGTTTGTACCCGCATACCGAAAATTGCCCAAAGCCGATGTTGCCGGTGGGTGGCAAACCGATGATCGAGCACATCGTCGAACGCGCGCGTGCCGAGGGCTTCGAGCGCTTTGTCTTTGCGATCCATTATCTCGGACACATGCTTGAGGAGCATTTCGGCGACGGTTCGCGGTTCGGTGTCGAGATCGACTATCTCCGTGAGGAACGACCACTGGGAACGGGCGGCGCTCTTGGCCTCATGAAGCATCGTCCCGAAGGACCGTTCGTCGTGACCAATGGCGATGTCCTGAGTGATGTTCGTTATGGCGAAATTCTCGACTTCCACGTGCGTCACAATGCGACTGCGACGATGGCGGTACGCCCCCATGAATGGCAGCATCCGTTCGGCGTCGTTCACACGGAGGGTGTCGACATTACCGGTTTCGAAGAAAAGCCCATGGTCCGAAGCCGGATCAATGCGGGTATCTACGCACTCGACCCCTCCGTGCTCGATCATATCGCGCACGGTGAACATTGTGACATGCCTACGCTGTTCGAGCGAGTGCAGGCTTCCTCGCGACGCACAATCGTGTATCCGATGCACGAACCGTGGCTCGATGTCGGTCGCCCGGCCGACCTCGAGCTCGCCCGCGCGGCCCATGAGGTCTAGTTCATCCGTCGAACAATCCGTGTCGAGAAGGTTGCCATGAAGATCGCTTCGAGTTCCGCCGACGACTGGTCGCGGTTCGATCGTCCTGCGTCCGCCGCTGACCTACTCGCTATCTATCGCTATGATAATGTTACGATGACCGCTGCGATCCAGCGCGGTACTGTCTTTGGCTGCCAGTTCCATCCGGAAAAGAGCGGCCCCGCCCTGCTCGCGATCATCCAGCGGTTTCTCGACAGTTAAGCGCCGCTTGCCCGCACCAACCGGGCGTCCCCTTTCAAAATATGGCGTGATTTAACCAAAAATGGCGGTGATCAACATCAACGAGTTTATGGGGCGCTTTCACGAGCTTGAGCGCGATTTTGCCCTGTTTAGCGACGCCGTTGACGGCGATCTGTGGTGGGACAGCATCCGCTTCGAAGTCTGCTATTGTCTTTACGATTGCCTGACGGGAGCGACCTATTCGCAGGCATTGCGGCCGGGTGGCCGATC